>DWYY01000067.1 GCA_019118445.1 Candidatus Eisenbergiella merdipullorum
TGATGTAGCGTTTACCGGTCACCACGTTGGTGAGGTACATCTTGGCAAACTCGATCTGTCTGGGCGGAACCGGATATTCCAGCTCCCTCACCACCCAGTCATACAGAGGTCTGTGATCCTCAAACTCCAGCGTACAGATGGAATGGGTAATTCCCTCAATAGCATCCTCAATGGGATGGGCAAAGTCATACATGGGATAGATGCACCACTTGTCCCCGGTGTTGTGATGGCTCATGTGAGCCACGCGGTAGATCACCGGATCGCGCATGTTCATGTTGGGGGATGCCATATCGATCCTGGCGCGCAGCACCTTTTCCCCGTCCGCGTATACGCCGTTTTTCATATTTTCAAACAGGGCCAGATTCTCCTCCACGCCGCGTCCTGCGGAAGGGTCCTCCTTTCCCGGCTCCGTGAGCGTCCCGCGGTACTCCCGGATCTCATCCGCAGACAGGTCCGATACATAGGCCTTTCCCTTTTTAATCAGCTTTACGGCCGCCTCATACATCTGGTCAAAATAGTCGGAAGCGAAGAACAGCCTGTCCTCCCAGTCCGCCCCCAGCCACTTCACATCCTCCTTGATGGAGTCCACGAATTCCTGCTTTTCCTTGGTAGGATTCGTGTCGTCAAAACGGAGGTTGAATTTGCCGCCGTATTCTCTGGCAAGTCCCGCGTTTAACAGAATGCTCTTGGCATGTCCGATGTGCAGGTATCCGTTGGGTTCCGGAGGAAAACGGGTATGCACCGTGTCATACACACCTTCCGCCAGATCCTTATCGATCATCTGCTCGATAAAATTGCGGGAAGTCTTTTCTTCCGTGTTCTCCGCACTTTCCGTATTTACCGCCTTTTCCAGCTCTTTATCGCTCATATTCCGGATCTCTCCTCCTCGAAGCATAGATTGTAATAACAGTATGGTTTATCTTATCACAAGAATCCGGAATACGCAAACGGCAGATGCTTTTTCCGGGGTTCTTTTTTTAAAGAAAAGAATTCCGGAAGATTCTCTCTGCCGGAATTCCTTTTCCTGTGTTTGTGCGGATTCCAAAACCCATCACCATTTTCTGACGGGCCGGCGGACCGCAGCGCCGTTTCCCGCCATTACATGGCAGGACGCGCATCGCTCATGTTATTCAGTTCATTCTGCAGAAGAGCCCATGCGATGATGGAAAAACCAAACAGCGTGAGCAGCAGATAGACCAGACCATTGTTCTGGGAAGGAAGCCCCCTCATCTGCCGTGCCGCATCAATCTTCTCCCCTGCCTTGTACATCCAGTAGATGTGGTAGATATTGCAGGTAACGATCGAAAGCAGCACCACCATTCCGCCGGAAGTGTCGTTGTTTCTCCCTGACGCGGTGTTCGTGTCATTGGCGAGACAGGCCAGCCAGTACAGGCCGTAGATTCCGCAGGTAACGAGTGACAGAAGGATACAGACTACAATGCTTCTTCTCTGAATCATAAACGTCCCCTCTCCTATGTAATTTTTTTCCATTCTGTCATAGAAGCGCTTCTGCGTCAAGTAAATATTGTGAAAAGACAGAAAATTCGTTACAGTTCAGCATTCAGCTGAATAGTAACGAAAATTCACACTTCGGCAAAAAAGCATAAATTTTCATGGTAATTGTGTTACTTTAATGGTACAATGGTGACGAAACAGAAACGGGATGCAGGAAGCCGTTTAATGCCTGTGATTTCCTGTTGTCTTATTATCTTATCTTTTTTACAGGAGGACTTACATAATGGATCGCATTCAGCTAAAAACCGATGCCAAAGATGCCATGCGGACAGCTAATCCGCATCCGGTGCTCGTTGCTCTCATTTATACGGTGATCGTCGCTGCCGTTCAGATGATCATTTCCACCTTCAGCGGCTTTTCCAGCATGCTTACCAGCATTTTCGGCGGGGATTCCGCGAGTATTTTCATTTTGGGCATGCTTCTCCCCACGCTTCTGACCTCCATCGTGGCATCCTTTGTCGTTGCCTTTCTGGAGCTTGGCTTTGTAGGATATACGCTCCGGGTCATCAACCGGCAGCCTGCCGGCATCAGCGACCTGTTCGCCTATGCCAGACTGTTCCTGAAGGCCTGGGGATTAAGCTTTATGATCGGCCTCTTCGTGGGACTGTGGTCCCTGCTTTTCTGGATTCCCGGCATTATCGCCTCCTACCGCTATTCTCAGGCATACTATATTCTCGCTGAGAATCCGGAAAAGGGCATTATGGACTGCATCCGGGAGAGCAAATCCATGATGATCGGGCACAAGATGGATAAGTTCATTCTGGATCTGTCCTTTATCCCCTGGTATCTGCTCACCATTGTCACCTGTGGTATCGCATCAATCTATGTCACTCCTTATACATCGGTAACCAACGCAGCGTTCTATAACATGCTTCGTTACGGAAGAAGCTCCCAGTCCTACGGCCAGAATCAGGGCTATGGCCAGAACTGGCAGCAGGGCGGTTATCAGCAGGGCTACGATCCCAACTGGCAGCAGAACGGCTACAACCAGAACGGCTGGCAGCAGGGTTACGATCCCAATGCCCAGCAGGGCGGCTACAACCAGGGCGGCTGGCAGCAGCAGGGATATGATCCCAACGCTCAGCAGAATGGCTGGCAGCAGCAAAATAACGGAGCGGATGGCAATCAGAACGGCTGAATGCAAATTCTGCTTGACTTTTTTTCGCAAAAGTATTAAAACTAAAATCGTTAACAGACAATGTCAAATGCCAGGAACAGAACAGGTTGTCAGAAGGTTTCGAATTACAGAGAGCCGTCGGATGGTGCGAGACGGTATTCGTTTTCTGTCAATATCCTCTGTGAGCAGTACGCTGAATTTTCCGGCACAGGGAAGGAAAGCAGTAGGCGTCACCGGTTTTCCACCGTTATCAGGAAGCCTGTTTGTATCCGTTTCGGACTGAACCGAAGCCGGATGTAATGACAGGACAGAGAGGCTGTTTTTTACGGCAACCAGAGTGGTATCGCGGAAGCACAGGGCTTTCGTCTTTGGATGTATGGGTGTACATTCAGAGACGGAGGCCTTTTTTGATGCATCAGGAAACACGCTTCTCATCCGGTTCTAAGCTGCCGGCGGACATATGCCGCCGCAGGCCGGAAAACGTCTGCGCGGTATCCGCTGTTTTGGCAATGACCATTTATGAGGAAAGGAGAGTCTGTTTTACAGACAACATCAGTTATGAACGGATTAGTCATCATCTTAATCGGCATCGTGGCCCTTGCCGCCGGTTATCTGCTCTATGGCGGATGGCTGGCGAAGAAGTGGGGCATCGATCCCAATGCGAAAACACCCGCCTACACCCATGAGGACGGACAGGATTATGTGCCCTCCTCCCGGTTTACGGTTTTTTCCCATCAGTTTTCTTCCATCGCGGGCGCAGGCCCGGTAACCGGCCCGATCCTGGCCTCCGTATTCGGCTGGGTTCCGGTGCTTTTATGGCTCATCATCGGCGGCCTGTTCTTCGGCGCGGTCCAGGACTTCGGCGCGCTGTATGCCTCTGTGAAAAATGAAGGAAAATCCATCGGCATGGTGATTGAGAAATACATCGGAAAGACCGGCCGCAGGCTGTTCATGCTGTTCTGCTGGCTGTTCACCCTGCTGGTCATTGCCGCCTTCACCGACATGGTGGCAGGAACCTTCGTCGGCGTGGGCGCAGAAGTGGCGGATGAGGCGACTGCCTACGCAAATTCCGCAGCGGCCTCCATTTCCATGCTCTTCATTCTCGTCGCCATCCTCTTCGGCCTGATTCAGAAGCATGTGAAAAACATGCATGAGTGGGTGAAGGCCATTGTCGCCATCGCGCTGCTGGTTGTGATGTTCGCCGTGGGCATGCAGCTTCCGATCTATGCCACCAAGACCGCATGGATCTACATCATCATGGCGTATCTGTTCCTGGCTTCCGTCCTGCCCATGTGGCTTCTGATGCAGCCCAGGGACTACATGACCACCTTCATGCTGCTCGGCATGATCATCGGCGCGGTTGTGGGCGTTCTGGTCGCTCACCCCACCATGCAGTTAAACGCCTTCAACGGCTTTGTCGCGGCGGACGGCAGCGCCCTGTTCCCCACCCTGTTCGTCACCATCGCCTGCGGCGCGGTATCCGGCTTCCACAGCCTGGTATCCTCCGGCACCTCGTCCAAGACCATCAGCAATGAAAAGGATATGAAAATGGTGGGCTACGGCGCCATGGTTCTGGAATCTCTGCTCGGCATCATCGCCCTGGTCGTGGTAGGCGCGGTGGCGGTCGGCGGCACAAAACCGGACGGCACGCCCTTTGCCATCTTTTCCTCCGGCGTAGCGGGCTTTCTGGAGACGCTGGGCGTTCCGGTTCAGGTGGCCACGGTCTTCATGACCATGTGCGTATCCGCCCTTGCGCTCACTTCCCTGGACTCTGTGGCACGTATCGGCCGCATGTCCTTCCAGGAGCTGTTCTATCCCGACTCCACGGACCCGGCTTCCATGTCCCCCGTGCAGCGGGTGCTGACCAACAAATATTTTGCCACGGTAATCACCCTGTTTTTCGGTTACCTGCTGACCCTTGGCGGCTATAACAACGTATGGCCTCTGTTCGGCTCCGCCAACCAGCTTCTGGCCGCTCTGGTGCTGATCGCCCTGGCCGTATTCCTGAAAACCACGGGCCGCACCGGCTGGACCCTGTACATTCCCATGTTCCTGATGCTGATCGTGACCTTCACCGCCCTGGTGCAGAAAATGATCGCTCTGGTCACCAATTTTGCCGCGGGAACGGCCACTCTTCTGGTGGACGGCCTACAGCTTATCGTAGCGGTTCTGCTCATGGTGCTGGGCGTCATGGTCGCCTTCAGCTGCTTAAAGAAGCTGTTTACGGCGAAGAAGGCAGAATAAGACGGGACGAGCTTTCAGGCGCACTCCTGTAAAAAGACGGGAAACCGTTTTCACAGGCTCCCTTTATGAAAGGCAGGGAAACAGCCTGTCATCATGAAGGGAGCAATTTCCTAATATCAAATAAGGGACTAAAAAAGGCGGGCACCCCCGCCATTTTCATTCTGTAATTATCTGGATGGTATCATCACGAAACACCAGTTCTCCTGATTCAACCATTTCATCCCCGTTAAGGCAGTCGAACCATTTAATTACGTGGTCAGAATCTGAGAGTTCATTGCTTTCAGATATCGATATTTCTCCACAGCTTATCAATAGAAAAGAAAATAGGAAGAAAAGCGTCGGCAAAATTATCTTTTTCATCATCGTTCCCTTCAAATTCTGATCTGTTATTGGCTGCATTAAGATTTATGCAGTCCCGTTTCCCCAGGACCGCATGGCAGAGGATGACCGGCTTTCCCGCCTATCCTTCCATAATCCGCTTCAGATTTTCATCCGCCGTTCCGGTCAGCCTGACGACCTGCGGCAGTTCATAAAAGGCCACCGTATTTTCAATGCTGAAATCCTCCCGGTTGGAGGTACATAAGTAAATCTTCTTATTCCATGCCAGCGCCATTCCAAGCTCCACATGGGATCCCCTTCCTGCAGGCAGCAGCAGAATCACCGCATCCGAATCCGCGATTCCCTGTTTTTCGGCTTCCGCATATCCGCAGATGTCCCTTGCGGATACTTCCTGATTCACATGTACGGTCCAGTCATACGTCTGCTGCCATCCGTTCTTTTTCAGTATTCCCGCATAGTATTGAACCAGCCTGCTGTTTTTCATCCCGGAACCAATATAAAATTTCATTTTCAATCTTCTCCCCCTTTCGAAGCGCTGCCAGGCCCCACTTTGATACAGTCGGAACAGTTTACCCGCACAACCCGGAAGCAGCAAAAAAATTTTCCCTTCGCCGTCTGTGTCATTTATTATATCGTATCCCTCAAAATTTGTATACCGGATCAAAAGAATAATACACTTCCATTCGTGCACAGGGAGAACCGTTCGTGCAGAGCGCTTTCTTTCCGCACTCCTGTATGATAAAATATTTTATCCATATATCATCAGGACAACTCTGCGGCCAGGGGAAGCCCGCTTCTGCGCGTTTTCCCATCCGCAGCCAGGGAAGGGGGGATCCGTCATGATGTATTTGAGCCATATCTATGGAAAGGGGAAAAGCCGTTACCGCTTCGTCAGCAACCTGGCCTATTGCATGAAGGAAATGTGGAAGTGGAAGAAAACGGTCTTTCTTTTCACCCTTTTTTCCTTCATCCCCGGCATTGCTGCGGATTATCTGGGAGCCCTGCTTCCCTCATGGGTGGTTGCGGATCTGGAGAGCGGGGCGGATACCTCTACGCTGCTGCTTCATATCTTCCTGCTGTGCGCATTTCTGTGGCTGGGAAACGTCCTTTCCGGCTGCATCCATGCGTGGTTCAGCGTGGGGATAGACGGCTATCTGTATCATTTCCGGAGAAAATTTCTGGATAAGATCATGGATGTGGACTACGACAGGCTGGAGGACGGCCCCAGCCGGGAGGTGACCGGAAATGTAATTTCTTCCGTCAAATTCGGCAGGGGGCTGTATTTCTGCGCCTCCTTCATGAAGGAGGTTCCCACCGCCGTTATCCTGCTCCTTTTTTATGGCATTCTGATCAGCAGGGTGCGGTGGTGGCTGTTCGTGGTGATCATGCTGACCGTGCTTGCGGATCTGAAGCTTCTTGGCATCGCCCGGAAAAAGCACGGGGAATATTATGGAAAAACCAGCCTTTCCTCCCGCAGGACGGATTACATCAACACCCAGGCGAAAGACGCGGCGGCCGGAAAGGACATCCGTATGTATCAGCTTCTGGATTTCCTGATCGGAAAATATGACGCGGCGCTGGAGGAGCTGGAACAGATTTTCAACACCATTCACTGCTGGTATACCGTCCGGAATGTCTCGAATGCCTTTCTGCTCCTGTTTCGGAACTGGGCAGCCTACGGCCTGCTTCTTGTGCTGCTTGCAGGCGGGGAGCTTTCGGCCTCCGAATTCGTCTATTACATCGGGCTGGTCAGCTCCTTTGCCCTGTATTTCGAGATGCTGATCCGGCAGCTCATGAACATCAACAGCACCAATGTCTCCATCAGCTATATCCGGGAATTCTTAAGCTGGCAGGACGCCTGGAAGCGGACGGACGGCATCGGTGAGGAGGCGCTCTCGAAGCTTCGGCGTTCTCCCGTCAGCCTGGAGCTGAAAAATGTGAGCTTTACCTATCCGGGAAATGAACAGGAGACCCTTTCCCATATCAGCCTCACCATCCGCCCCGGCGAGAAGCTGGCGCTTCTCGGCTTAAACGGGGCAGGAAAAACCACGCTGGTCAAGCTCATCTGCGGCTTCTATCATCCCACAGAGGGGGAGATTCTTCTGGGAGGAATTCCCATGGAGCGTTTTACCAGAGAGGAATACTTCAGCTGTATTTCCGTCCTGTTTCAGGATTATACCCTGCTCCCGGTCACTCTGGATGAAAATCTGACCGGAAGCGGGAAAGAGGAAATCGACCGGAGCCGTCTGGAGCGGGATCTTACGCTGTCCGGCTTTGCGGAGCGCTATGAAAAAACGCCCGGAAAGGGCGACGCCGCCCTGATCCGGGAGGTGAATGGAGACAGCGTGGATTTTTCCGGCGGAGAAAAGCAGAAGCTGCTTTTTACCAGAGCGTTGTATAAGGAAGCGCCTCTCGTCATTCTGGACGAGCCAACCGCCGCGCTGGATCCAATCGCGGAAAATGAGCTTTATCTGCGGTACGGAGAAGCCATGAAGAACGCCACCTCCATCTTCATCTCACACCGGCTTTCCAGCACCCGCTTCTGCGACCGGATCGTGCTTCTGGAAAACGGGAGGCTGATCGAGGAGGGAACCCATGAGCAGCTCCTTGCCGGAAATACCCGGTATGCTTATCTGTATGAGGTCCAGAGCCGGTATTATAAATCCTCCGGCGGCGCTCAGAAAAGGGGGGAATCATGAACAGTCAGGATATCAGAAATCAGCTTCGGCTTCTTTCCGACTACAGCAGGGCTGGCTATGGAAAAGTGATTTTCTGCGCCTGCTGCGTAGCCGTGGTACAGGGGATCCGGCCCTACATCGCGCTGCTTCTCATGGGGCGTCTTCTGGACAACGTCTATGCCGGGGCAGGCCTTTCGCGGCTGTTTCTGCTCACCGCAGCCGCATTGGGAGCGGAATGGCTCTGCGCCACGATTTTCGCCCTGGCCATCAAGGGCTATAATAAAAAAATGGAGTATATGTATGAGCAGCAGAACCTTCTGATCGATGAAAAGCTCCTGGATATGGATTATGAATATCTGGAAAATCCCGAAGTACACGGAATGATCCATTCCATCCGGAACGCGGGAACCAACCGGGGCCTGATCGGCCGCGTTCTCGACGATCTGGAGGAAGCCCTGCAGGCGGCTGTTTCCATCCTTGCGGCCATCGTCCTCACGCTCCCGCTTCTTTTTACCGGTCTCTCCTCCGGTCAGGGCAGCTTAAGCCCAGGGGATCCGGGAAGCCTCGGAGCCTTCTTCCGTTCCGCCCCCGCCACCCTCCTGCTGCTTTTTCTGATCGCCGCAATGATCCTGATCAGCTACCGGACGGATCTTTCCTTCGGGCAGAAGATCAAACGTTTCCATGAAAAACGGACGAAGGATGAAAATTTTCTGGATTACTGCATGGGAATTTTCTCCAGCCCGGAACGGCAGAAGGATCTGCGGATCTACCAGCAGCAGAAGCTGATCCGCGAAAAATCGGAGGAAGCCATCCGCCGGGTGGAAATGGAAACTTATCGCGAAGCCGGGCTGACCTCTGCGGGTGAGGCCATCAAGCGAACCATTTCCGCGCTCACAGGCCTTCTGGTCTATGTGTTCGCCGCCCTGCGCGCCGCATACGGGCTCATCACTCCGGGCGAAGTGGTCACCTGCGCCTCCAGCATCATCCGGATGTCCTCTTCCCTTGCGGAGCTGATGAGCGCGCTGGCCTCTTCCAAATACAACGCCCGCTACTGCAGCGACTATGTGCGGTTTATGGAAACGGGCAGAAAACGCTATGAAGGAACCCTTCCCGTGGAAAAACGGCAGGATAACCGCTTTTCCGTGGAATTTGAAAATGTGTCCTTCCGCTATCCCGGCTCTGAGGAATATGTGATCCGGAATCTGAATCTGAAGCTTCTGATCGGGGACCGGATTGCCATCGTCGGCAAAAACGGCTCCGGCAAAACCACCTTCATCAAGCTTCTCTGCCGTCTGTACGATGTGACGGAGGGCTGCATCCGGCTCAACGGCGTTGACATCCGCAAATACGACTATCAGGAATACTGCCGCCTCTTTTCGGTGGTTTTTCAGGATTTCCGGATTTTCGCCTTCCCTCTCGGAGAGGCGGTGGCCTGCAGTGAGAACGTGGATGAAGACAGCGCCCGGGACGCCCTCCGGGCCGCCGGACTGTCCGAAGCCCTGGAGCGGCTTCCGCAGGGGCTTCATACCTGGGTGGGAAAGGAATATGCCGATGAAGGCATCGCCTTCTCCGGCGGGGAAAAACAGAAAATGGCCATCGCACGCGCGGTTTACAAAAACGCCCCCTTCGTCATCATGGACGAACCCACCGCCGCCCTGGACCCGCTCTCCGAATGTGAGGTCTACGAAGGCTTTGACCGGGTGGTGAGCGGCGGGGCGGCCTCCGATACGCAGGGTCAGTCCGGTTCGTCCCATCCCGCAGGAGGTTCGCCCCGTCCCGCAGGGAAAACGGCTTTTTACATCTCCCACAGGCTTGCCTCCTGCCGGTTCTGCCAGAATATTCTGGTATTCGATCAGGGGAGGATCGTCCAGCAGGGCAGCCATGAAGAGCTGGTGGAAAAGGATGGGCTGTACCGGGAGCTCTGGAACGCCCAGGCACAATATTATGGAGCGGCTGATTAGCCGCTCCATTTTCCACTGTATGCAGTGTCCTGCTTCACATCGTTTCGGGTATCTTCCGTTTTCTGCCGCTTTGTTGCCTGCACCCCTGTTTCCTGTCCCTCAGCCCCGCCGTCTGCACGCGCCTGCGCTGCCGCCGGGAAAATGGCGTTTCGGGAGTGGCTGTCCACCTGCTTCTTAAGCATTTTGACTCTTCCAGCCACTCCCCTGCACAGAGCATCGCACCTCGCCGTGTCGATAAACAGAGATCCCCTGACCAGTTCCCGAAGCTCCTCTTCGATTCCCTTCAGCGCTGAGAAATCCAGCCAGTCAAAATCCTGTACCAGTCCGACCTGTTCTTCGTGACTGGTCTTAAACGGCTTGCATACCGTTTTGGCATCCGCCCGTATCATGGCCGTCGGTTTCTCAAACCAGAGCGACGTACCGCTGTCATATATGGGCGCGGCTCCCGGATATTCCAGAGTATCGGCATTGCGGATCACTCCAAAATTATTCTGATGTCTGTCCTCATTTACAATCAGATAATCCAGGACCAGCATCCGGTCCAGCGCAGCCTGCATACCTGAAATCCCCAGCCTTTCACAGCAGTTCAGATAATGCCTGTATACCGAAATATGATTCGGCTTCTGCTGCGTCTGCATGATATACCAGGCACTGATCAGTTCCGTATCCGGCGTAACAAAATCATCACATACGCTGTAGGGATACCCTTCTTCCACCAGCAGGCGATAGGAAACATGCGGAATATTCAGCCTTTCCATCAGCCGGGACGCAAACACCTCATTATACGGCTCCTGCTGCACAGCGCCGCTGCCGCCCTTTACCAGACAGCGCTTCCCGTCTGCCAGAATCCATCTCTTTTTCAGCCATCCGTCTGAGGTATTATCCGGCGACATCAGGCTGACTGCATTACCATCCACACTTTTTCCGAACAGAATGTTTCCCACATCCTCTGAAAACGGATTCTGAAAAAAGTTAACCTCCTCCCAGCTAAGCTTACTTCCTTCCGGGCAGATCCAGTACTGATCGGACAGGCTGAGCCCCAGACATTTTTCCAGCAGGAGCTGCGGCTGCGGAATATCCATCCGCAGCAGCGCCTCCTTCAGTCCCGACCTGCTGGCCGGAATCGCCCGGCCGCTCCACCATGCGTTTAAAGCGCTCCGGTCGATACGTCCCTTTTTCACAGGGACGCCCACCGGTACATGCGCTTCCGAGCAGACCTGATCCACCGACAGGATCCCGCCGGTCACGCAATCCAGCGTCAGGGCCGCAGCCGATATATTCTTATGTTTCAGAATATATTTCCTGATTTCCGCCATGTTTTCCCTTTCCTGCTTCCATTTTCTGATTACCGGATATCAAACACGCTTCTTACCTTTAACCCTTCCGGAACTCCCTTCAGCACCTTCAGCCTCTTGGTTCCCGGATTCATGTCAAAGTAATTGTCGGAAAGCAGCATGGTATCGTTCCCGTTCAGGATCTCCACACTCTTCGCGTAAGCGTCTGCCGTCACCAGAATCTCATCGCTTCCCACAGCTTCCACCTTCAGATGCGGGTTCTCAAACTGGAAGTGCTTGGGCGCACAGAACAGCACGCTTCCTGCGGATACAATCTCTCCGTTCTCCAGAAGCTCATAGGACACGTAATCCCTTCTGGTCTGGGCATACTGCAGAGGCACACGCTCCAGCCATTCGCTGGAAAGCGCCTTCACGCAAAGCTCCTCCTCATGTGCCTCCTTCACCTGTCCGGAAGCCTCCCGCAGCTGCCAGCGCACCGTTACCTGATGGTCCTGCATGCTTTCGCTGCTGACGCAGAGACGGATGGACTTCTTCAGTTCAAAAGGCTCCGCGTTCACGTTAGTGTTCTGTGACAGGATTCCTTCCTCCTCGCAGGAAATCATCAGCGGCGCAAAGAAACGCTTCGCATAATACTGCACCGCTTTCCACCGGCCCTCATAGTCGATCATGGCCCAGCTCGCCACCGGCCAGCAGTCGTTCAGCTGCCAGATGATCGTTCCCATGCATCTGCCCCGGTTCCTGCGGAAATGCTCCACCCCGTAGCGCATGGCCTCCGCCTGCAGAAGCTGGGACGCATACAGCAGCGTGTCAAAATCGTTCGGATACAGGAAGGTCTGCTCCATATAGTTCATGATTTTTCCGTTCGCAGACTGGTTGCGCTGATGCTTCTCCATCACGTATGAGAAAATGTTTCTGTCCTCCGGCAGGGTAAAAGTCTCCACCGTCTTCAGAGCGGGGAAGGACTGGAAGCCGAATTCCGAAAGATACCGGAAGAAGAACTTCCGGAATTCTGTGATGGGCTTGTTTCCGTGCCACACATCCCAGTAATGGACATCCCCCCGGTTCTCATCGTTCGGGCAGTCAAAACTGCCTCCTGAAGAAGGACTTGCCGGCCAGTAGAAGGTCTGCGGATCGTATTCCTTCAGCACCTTCGGGATGATATATTCATACATTTTGAAATAATCCGAAAGCTGGCTGGGTTTTAAGCACCAGGCTGCATCATTTTCCGCAAGGAACTGCTCAATCTCATTGTTTCCACACCACAGTCCAAGGCTGGCATGGTGGCGGATTCTCTTAACATTGTCAATGAACTCCGCCCGGATATTTGCCTCAAATTCTTCCGTCAGATCATACACGCCGCAGGCAAACATGAAATCCTCCCAGACGATCAGTCCCAGCTCATCGCAGATATCCCAGAAGGCATCCGCAGGATAATGACCGCCGCCCCATACGCGGATGCAGTTGAAATGAGCATTTTTCGCCTGAAGCAGCAGATCGCGGGTCCGCTCCGGCGTCACCCGGGGCAGGATATTGTCCTCCGGGATATAATCCGCTCCCATGGCGAAAATGCGAACCCCATTCACCTCATGACAGAAGCTTTCTCCCCACTGGTCCTTTTCCCGGACCACTCTCATCG
>DWYY01000068.1 GCA_019118445.1 Candidatus Eisenbergiella merdipullorum
TCAGGTGCGCAGCAGCTTCTGGCCGCGCACCTGTTTTCTGTATTCCGAAGGAAGAACGTGCGCAACATCCTGAAAAGCCCTGGTGAATTTTCCGGCGGATTCATAGCCGAGGCCGGCTGCGATCTGTGCGATGGGTTCGTCGGACTGGCGGAGCAGCTCCATGGCTCTGTGAATCCGGTATTCCTTCATGTAGGCCGCGATGGGCTGGCCGTATACAGCCTTGAAGAGGGATTTCAGAGAGGAGGTATTGATCAGGTACTCTCTGGAAAGCTCTTCAATGGTAAAACGCTGTTCCGGATGCCGGGTCAGGCGGTCATGGATTTCCCGGATCAGGTCCGTCTGGCTGCTGCTGCATCGGGCGATGCTTTTTTCACGGGCGGCGGACAGGTCCAGACGGTCCAGATAGAGAAGCAGTTCCTGGACTTTCAGCTTGAAATAGGGGAGGCGCAGCCGCTCCGGCAGCCCGTAAAGAGGCGCGAAGATCCATTCCGTCTCCGTACAGGCGGGCAGCGCGCAGGACTCTCCGGGAACGCAGAATTTCTCATAAAGGGCTTCCGGATCCAGTCCGGCTTCCTGCAGGATATCAGGGCAGTTTCCGGAGAGAAGGTTCAGATCGACGGACAGGGTGATCCCTTCATAACAGCCCAGCGGAAACCGCATGACGGAATCCGCGCAGCAGTCGGTGCTGTGCAGCGTGATATCTCCGGCTCCCAGATAGACGGACATGCCTTTCTTCAGGTCCCATCCCACACGGCCGCGGCAGCAGTGGCTGATCTCCAGAACATGGGGAGAGGCGGCATGGTGAAAGGAAGCCTGTCCGGCCTGAAACACAAGGAAGGAAAGCTCAATGCCCGGAAATACCGGATAGATGGAAATTTTCCCCCTGCCGTCCGTGGCGGCCTTCAGATGATCATAAAAGGGAGTGCCGTTTCCGTCCGCCGGATGGGTTCCCATGATAACGGAGGAAGCCGGCAGGGACCGGAGCGCCTCTTCCGGCAGTGTAAGAGCTTCTTTTTTCATGAAATCTCCTTCTTCACCGAATTCTCAGGAGCGGAAGGGCAGGCGATCTCCACCAGGTCCTCGATCATATGGTGAAGGAGCTGCGCCCGGTCGGTCTCCGCCGCCTTATAATAGACTTCCTTGCCGTCCCGGCGGCTTGTGATCAGCCCTGCCGCCTTCAGCTGCCGCAGGTGGTGGGATACAGCTGGGCTGCTCATATCTACCAGAGCGGAAATGTTGATCACGCATTCTTCGCAGTGGCACAGAAGCCAGAAGATCCGGATACGGCTTCCGTCCCCAAGCTGCTTGAAAATATCGGCGACTGTCTGAAAATCTTCCGTGCTGGGCATCTCTTCCAGCCGCTGTTCCATTTCCTGCCCGTGATCATGGGGCAATCTGCTGTTCGTCATAAGCTTTCCTCCTTTTTTGCCGCCGCCAGGCGGCCTTTTCATCAGGGAAGAATGGCGACAGCCATTCTTTGGCACGAACGGCGTTCGTGCCGGCCTCCATGCGAAGCGCCTTGAGCTGCTTTTATAATATAATTATTGTACCATACGCCCGTAAATCGCGTAAAGCGGAGATTGTCAGCGGCCGGGGAGTGACTGCGCTGCGGCGGGAAACAGGCATAAAAGAGAATTCTTATCAACTACATGGCCCGTTTGGAAGTTCTTTTTGCCCATTCGGAAAAAGAGTGGGAAAGGGTATTGACGAAAGAGAAAAAAATACATATGATGAAATCATCAATTAAATACTTATTTAATTGTTAAAATGAAAAAGCAAGGAGAACGGGAAAATGAAAAAGACTTATAAAATCGACGTGGACTGCGCCAACTGCGCAAATAAAATGGAGGAAGCCGCAAAGAAAACGGAGGGCGTGAAGGACGCGACCGTAAATTTCATGATGCTGAAGATGATCGTGGAATTTGAAGAGGGACAGGATCCGAAGACCGTTATGCCGGAGGTCCGCAAAAACTGCAAGAAGGTGGAGGATGACTGCGAGATTTTCCTCTGATTGGGAAATAGCCTGCGGATGAATGCCTGCCGGATGCGGCGGGCATTTCACGTTTGTAATGGATGAAAGATAAAAAGAGGTAGAAGACTATGAACAAGAAGCAAAGGACCATGCTGGTCCGCATTATCATTGCGGCGGTTCTTATGATCGTCCTGAATTTTATTCCGGCTACCGGATGGCTCCGGTTCCTTCTGTATCTGGTCCCTTATCTGGTGATCGGTTATGATATTCTGCTGAAGGCCGGAAAAGGAATTAAAAACCGCCAGGTATTTGACGAGAACTTCCTGATGGCCGTCGCCACCATCGGCGCCATCGCTCTGGCTCTTCTGGAGCGCAACGGGGATTATACGGAAGCCATCGCGGTTATGCTGTTTTACCAGGTGGGAGAATGGTTCCAGAGCTATGCGGTGGGAAAGAGCCGCAGAAACATCAGCGAGCTGATGGACATCCGCCCGGACTATGCCAATGTGGAAAAGGATGGGAAACTGGAACGGGTGGATCCGGATGAGGTGGAGGTCGGAACCGTCATCGTGGTACAGCCCGGTGAAAAGGTTCCCATCGACGGCACGATCATCCAGGGAAGCTCTACGCTTAACACCAGCGCCCTTACGGGAGAGAGTCTGCCACGCGACGCGAAGGATGGGGATGAGATCATCAGCGGCTGCATCAACATGACCGGCGTGCTGAAGATTCAGACCACAAAGGAATTCGGGGAATCCACCGTTTCCAAAATCCTGGATCTGGTGGAGAACGCCAGCTCCAGGAA
>DWYY01000069.1 GCA_019118445.1 Candidatus Eisenbergiella merdipullorum
CGTGACCTGCACGGGATGCTAAACTTTGAGGGAGAAAATGAGGTGTTCCGGGAGTATACGGCGAATTACCGGATGAACCTGTATACGCTTGAGGATATGAAGGAAGAGCACTTTACAACCGGTCTTCGGGACGTTGTGGCCATGATGAAGCGGGCCGATGATAAGGAGGCCATGAAGGCATATTGCATGGAGAACGAGGAACGTTTTCAGGAAATGGAAGAAGAGACCTACGATGTGATCAGCGTGATGATTAATCATCGGAGGCTGGAAATATATAAAGAGGGAAACAGAGTGGAAGGAGGCAGGGTGAATATGTGTAAAGCGTTAAAGGAAATGATGGAGGACAGCAGACGGGATGGCCTGCAGGCTGGAAGACGTGACGGTATTCGAATCGGAGAGAAAAGAGGAGAGAGAAACGGGGAGCAGAAATTCGCAGCGCTGGCCGGTAGGCTGATGGCAGATTCCAGAACGAAGGACCTGGAGAAGGCCGTGAACAACGAGACATTTCGAAGGAAACTTTACCGGGAATACGGGATGAAATGAAACAAAAGCAGAAGGAAGAAGCAGGTTACGGTTTGGAGGTATAAAGAAAAGATGAAAAAGTGCAGAATTACCGTGATGCGAAAGGCATTTTACAGGGACCTTTCGGAGAAATATGAGAATCCGATGGAGCATGCCTGCGACGTGGAGGAGGGGCAGGTCTTCATTACGGAAGGCTGGAAGAAGCCGGAAGGGCTGTGCGACAGCGCATGGGAGAGCATGTCACCGTTTGTGATGACGCTCGCCCATGGCGGGGAAGATATCTATGAGGGATGGATGAAAAATAAAAAGTCCGTCATGATTTCCTGTAACGATGGATTTCGGCCGGTCAGCTTTCTGATTGAGGCGCTGGACGAGGAGATATGAAGGAATACCGATGATACCCCTCTCCCTCCAGCGTTTTCCATTCCGCCGCATGGTCCGTCAGAATCATATACCCGCGCGGACTGTTTTCCTTGGGGATGGAAACGGAACCCGGATTCAGGTAAAGGCATTCTGATGCGGACGGGGAAGGGCAGTTCGATGCAGGTGCAGTACATGCCGGGGAGAGGGAAAAAGGCTCCCATGCCGGAACATGAGTATGGCCGTGCAGCAGGATATCGCCGGGATGCAGGGGGGGAAGAGAGGCGGTGTTGAAGTGATGGCCATGGGTGGCAAACACCATCCGGCTTCCCAGCCACAGGATGCAGGATTCCGCCATGATGGGGAATTCCAGCACCATCTGGTCCACTTCGGTATCGCAGTTTCCACGGACGCACAGAAGCCGGTTTTTCTGAGCGTTCAGCAAGGGAATCACTTCCTTTGGCGCGTATCCGGCCGGCAGGTCGTTGCGTGGGCCATGATAGAGAAGATCCCCCAGAAGGAGAAGGCGGTCCGCCTGTTCCCGTTCGAAGGCGTCGAGCATTTTACGGCAGTAAAGAGCGGAGCCGTGTATATCGGAAGCGACCATGATTTTCATATTGTTACCATTCCTTTCTTTTCATGTCCGGAAAACAACAGGGCATTGTTTCTTCTGCCATTCATTATAGCGGATGCGGACATTTCCGTCACGAAATTTTACGTTTCTGTTTTCATAATTGATTTTTATGCTGAAAAGTGATACCATGATTCGCGGAACACCGAATACGGTTTTACCGAGCGGGGAGCGCCGTTCGGATTTTTACGGTACGTCCTGCAATGCCTCCCGGGGCGTACAAAAAACAACATGCGAGGGAATCCGTGTTCCGGAGTGAGAGGATGCCAGAAAGCATCGACCACCATACGGCAGGAGCCGTATGGATACAAATGGAGGAAGAAAATGAAACATGTTAACGTAAGGAAGCTTGCCCTCGCGGGCATCCTGGTGGCGGTGGGAATCGTCTGCTCGCCCCTTTCGATTCCGGTGGGCGCATCCAAATGCGCGCCTGTTCAGCATTTCATCAATATTCTGGGCGGTGTGTTCCTTGGCCCCGCCTATGCGGTTGGAATGGCGTTTGTCACAAGCCTTCTGCGCAACCTGCTTGGAACGGGAACCCTGCTGGCTTTCCCGGGTTCCATGTGCGGCGCTTTTCTGTGCGGGATGCTCTATAAGTACGGAAAGCATCTGCCGTTTGCGTATCTGGGAGAACTGTTCGGAACATCCGTGATCGGAGGGCTGCTGAGCTGGCCGATCGCTGCCTGGCTGATGGGAAGCGAGAGCGCAGTGTATGGCTTCATCCTTCCGTTCTTCGTGTCGAGCTGCGGCGGAACCATTCTTGCTGTGGTGCTGGTAACGGCCATGAAGCGGATGAGGGTGTTTGATGTTTATCTGGGGAACCTGGAGCCCCGGTCAAAGCAGCATGCCAGAAGCTGACAAGGGGCAGAAAAGAGCATAAAACGGGGAGCTTGCGTATCAAGCAGGCTGAGAGTAAGCTGAATCGCTTTAACCCATAACCTGATTTGGGTAATGCCAACGTAGGGAAACAGGACTGTTTGTGTGCGCGGGTATTCCCAGAGGAGGAAGGCCCGTTTTCTTTTTCAAAACATGCATTTTCAGCAAAATCAGCCGGGAAGGAGGCAGCCATGCTGAAGGAATGTCTGGAAAATATGAGGCGGATGGCGCCGCTGATCCACAATATTACAAATTACGTGACCATCAATGATGTGGCGAACGTGCTTCTCGCCTGCGGGGCAAGTCCGATCATGTCGGATGAGGCGGAGGATGCGGCGCAGATCACGTCGATCTGTGCCGGATTGAATATCAATCTGGGGCAGCTTCATAAAACGGGAGTGGAAGGAATGCTTCGGGCCGGAAAAAGGGCGAATGAACTGGGGCATCCCGTGCTTCTGGATCCGGTGGGAGTGGGCGTCAGCGATTTCCGCAGGGAAACGGCATTGATGCTGCTGCGGGAGATCCGTTTTACCGCCATACGGGGAAATGCTTCCGAGATCCGCGCGCTGGCCGAAGGCCGGCGGACGGCGGGGGGTGTGGATGCGGACGAGGCGGATGTAGTGACCGGAAACGGGGTGGAAAGGGACGCGGCTTTTGTGAAAGCGTTTTCGGAACAGACGGGCTGCGTGATCGCCATGACCGGGGCGATGGACCTGATAGCGGACAAAAAGCGCTGTTTCCTGGTTAGAAATGGAAGGCAGGAAATGAGCCGGGTGACAGGAACGGGCTGCCAGCTTTCCGGAATGATGTGCGCCTACCTTGCCGCCAATCCGGAGCATCCGCTGGAGGCGGCCGTTTCCGCGGTCTGCGCCATGGGGCTGGCGGGAGAGCTGGCATGGAGCCGGATGCGGGAAGATGAGGGAAATGCGGCCTACCGGAACCGTATCATTGACGCCATTTACCTGATGAGCGGAGAGGAACTGGAACAGGGAGGAAGGATGGAGCTTCTGTGAGGAGGACTATAAAAAATGAGTTTTAACAGAAAACATCTGCTGTTATACGCGGTTACGGATTCCGGAAAAGATGCGGACAGGCCGCTTCCCAAACGGGTGGAAAGCGCGCTGAAGGGCGGCGCCACCTGTATTCAGCTGCGGGAAAAGGAACTGAGGGGAGAGGCGCTGATAAAGGAGGCAGAAGAGATCCGGGCGCTCTGCGCAGCTTTCCGGGTTCCGCTCATCATCAACGACGATGTGGAGCTTGCCATCCGGCTGGATGCGGACGGCGTCCATGTGGGACAGCAGGATATGGAGGCGAAAGAGGCACGAAGGAGGCTCGGACCGGAAAAAATCATCGGCGTTTCTGCAAGAACGGTGGAACAGGCGGTACGGGCCTGGAAGGACGGGGCGGACTATCTTGGCGTGGGAGCGGTTTTTCATACCGGTTCCAAGGCAGATGCAAGACAGATCGGGCATGAAACGCTGCGCCGGATCTGCAGCGCCGTTCCCATTCCGGCCGTAGCAATCGGCGGTATTGCCGAAAAAAACGCGCTGGAGCTGGCAGGAAGCGGCATCAGCGGAATCGCGGTGATCAGCGCCATTTTTGCGGAGGAAGACGTAGAGTCGGCTGCGGCACGGATGAAAAAGCTTGCGGAAAGGATCGTCGGATCGCAGGAGCAGCAGTGAGGGAAAGCATAGCGGGGAGGCCGTATGACAACGGCCGCATTCCTCAGCGGCGGATCGGGGGCACCACCTTCTGTCGCTTAACAAAATTAGTGCAGGATTCTGTAAAAGCAAAAGACAAA
>DWYY01000006.1 GCA_019118445.1 Candidatus Eisenbergiella merdipullorum
GGGGAATAATCTCCCCGTTCGATCAGGCTGATCGTCTGTCTGGATACGCCGACCAGCCGTCCCATCTCTTCCTGATTCACACCCAGCTTATTCCTGTGTTCTTTCAATCGGTTATATAATGGCATCTCAATTCCTCTCCTGTCTGTAGCGGAAGCCATTCCGCTTCTGATATCAGATGACAACTTTTCTTGTCATCCTCATCCTATCATTGACAACTATATTTGTCAATACAAAATGACAATTTTCCTTGTCATTTCTATCCGCATACGGCGATAGACGTACCGGAACAGGAACGTTTCCCTTCATAAAAAATTAAAGATTATCCGCCGCCATACGCATAGGCAGGCATGC
The DNA here is from genome assembly GCA_019118445.1 of Candidatus Eisenbergiella merdipullorum. Taxonomy (GTDB): domain Bacteria; phylum Bacillota; class Clostridia; order Lachnospirales; family Lachnospiraceae; genus Eisenbergiella; species Eisenbergiella merdipullorum. The sequence continues at coordinate 352 of DWYY01000006.1, forward strand.
CGGAATATGCTATGATGAAGCCAGGTCTTATGTTTCACCGACATGACCGCCATGCCAGGCCGCATGGCGACAGAAAAATAAAAGGAGGAGTTTCTGATGAAGAAAAGATGTGCTGTCTTTACCGCTCTACTGCTGCTGTCCCTGACCGCCGCCTGCTCCGGCAGGACTGCCGCCCAGCCGCCAGAATCCTCTGAAGCGGAAAGCGAAATCATTCCCGGCTCCACAGACGAAGCGGGAACAGAAACATCGTCTGACACCAGCGACGAATCAGAAATGGAAACATCGTCTGACACCGGAAGCGAAGCGGAAACATCGTCCGAGGCCGGAAGTGAACCGGCACCCGCCTCTCCCGCTGTGGGCACATCGGAAAAGGCACACGCGGACGTGCTTCTCACCGCTCCTCCGGAAATCACCCTGTCTGATTCCCTGTCCAGCGCTAACACATCCTTCACCCTCCACTCCGGAACCGGGGAATGGTCCTGGGTGGATAAGGATGAAATCACCACCTCCGTCGCCTGTGGCTCCGCTCCGCTGGATATGGACCCGGAACAGGCAGCGACGCTTGATGTGCCGGACTATAACAGACTGGACAGCGTACCCTACCTGCTCTCCTGCGTCGTGCTGCCGGACCGGATTCTGCTGCGTGAATGGGACATTCAGGATCTGGGAGCGACGGAAGCGGAGCCTCTTTCCGAAACCGAATATTCGGAAGTTCTTCCCATTGAGCTCAAAAAAGACCGGGTGTACGAGCTGGTCGCCACCTGGGAGGAAGAAAAGCTGGACGAACGCTTCTTTTTCGGAGAAGCTTCCTATCTGTTTCTGACGGAATAACCCGGCAACTTTCGCCACAGCGCTCACTTTTATCAAAAACATCTGAAAGGAAACATCTGAATCCATGCATACCGATATTACAATTGTAAAAAATATCCGGGATGACGCTGCGCTGAGAAGCAGCTTTAACCGTCTGGCCGAAAAGACCTTTGACCTGAACTTTGAGAACTGGTATCAGAACGGGTACTGGAAGGAGAATTACATTCCTTATGCCGCTGTCCGGGAAGGGCAGGTGATCGCCAACGTGTCCGTCAATCCCATGACCTTTTCCGAAAATGGAATCCTGCATCACTATATCCAGGTGGGCACCGTGATGACCGATTCCGCCTTTCGCGGCCAGGGGCTTTGCCGCCTTCTGATGGAGGCGGTGGAAAAGGACTGGGCGGACCGGGCAGAGGCCATCTATCTGTTCGCCAACGACACGGTTCTGGATTTCTATCCCCGTTTCGGTTTTCAGCGGGTACAGGAATCCCGCTTCTTCGCTCCCTTTTCTGCCTGCACGACGGACAGATCAGCCGTTCTCGTCCCCATGGCCGATCCGGAAAACCGGGCCGCCCTGGAGAGGGCCATCCTTTCCGGCGTCCCGCAGGGAAGCTTTGATATGGTGGGTAATCCCGGCCTTATTCTGTTCTACGCCTCACAGTTTTTAACGGAAAACGTCTGGTATCTTCCCGCTCAAAACGCCTGGGTGATCGCTGAAGCGGAAGGAGACACCCTCCTTCTTGACGCCATTTTCGCGCCCTGCCCCGTAGACCCGCGCGAAGCGGCGGCGCTGCTCGCCGGACCGTTCTGCGAACGCTTTCCTCAGGCGGCCCGCAGTCTTTCCAGGCTGGAATGCGGCTTTACCCCGGCCGGAGCGGATGGGGCCGACGCCCGGTCTGCAGAGGACAGCTCTGCCTGGAAGGTCCTCCCTCTTGAAAATGACGACGATGCCCTGTTTATAAAAGGAAAGCTGGCGAAAACCTTTGCGCAGGAAAAGAGACGCTTTCCCATCCTGTCCCATGCCTGAAAAGCGGGCCTCATTCCTTCTGCGCAGTGATCACCTTCACATTTTTCTCCCGGAAGCCCTGCGCCACGTTTTCCGGCATGTGCCAGTCTGTGATCAGCACGTCGATCCCATCCGGCGGGGCGATCTGAACCATGGAATCGTCCCCGTATTTCGTGTAGTCCATCAGCAGAAAGCTTTCCTTGGAAGCCGCAAGCACCTGCCGCTTCAGCTGCGCCTCTCCCAGCGTCGGCGTACTGAAGCCCCGCTCCAGGGTAAAATGATTGCCGCTGATAAAGCCCTTGTCAAAAAACAGCCCCGAAAGCGCCTGCTGCGCCAGACTTCCCACACAGGAGTAGATGTTGGTGCGCAGTTCTCCACCGATGATGATGCTTCGCATATCCCCGGCCTTAGCCAGCTCCGCGGCGATGAAAATGTTGTTGGTGCAGGGCACAATCTTCCGTTTTTCTCCGGCCACGATCAGCTTCGCCAGCTCCAGCGTGGTCGTCCCGCTGTCCAGAAAGACCGCCTCTCCGTCCCCGATGCAGCCATAGGCTTCCCGGGCGATGGCCCGCTTCTCTTCCATCTGCCTGTTTTCATTTTCCTGATGGGAAAATTCCCGCAGGGAGCCGTAGGCGCTCACCGCGCCGCCCCAGGTCCGCTTGAGCGTCCCTTCCTGTTCCATTCCCGAAAGCAGCTTCCGTACCGAAACCTCAGAAAGGCCGAAGGCTTCACTCAGCTCGGAAACAGAAACCGAGGAGCTGATCTTCAACCGTTCCAGAATATATTTTTTCCGTTCTTCCTGATTCATATGGCTGTTTCCTTCCACCGATACAGCAGCACAGAGCACTGAAATGAGCCGCTATATTTTCAGTTCTTCGATCCTGCAGGTATGGACTTTCCAAAACGCCTGGGACGGCTGACGCAGATATTTTGCTGAGTCGTATTGATGACTCTGTTCGTATAACGGAGCAGGCCGGTCTTATCTACATAAACTTCTGAATTGACCGCCTGATAAAACCTTCCGTTTCCCGGATTCAGATAGCTTCCCCTATCACTGGCCCCTTTCCCGCTTTCCTTGTGCCTTTGCTTTCCTTTTGCCCTTGTTTTCCTTTCACTCCCACTCCTCCCGTCCATCATACCATCGTTATCTCGTCGTTGTCCACCGTTTCCTGTTCTGTATTTTCATTTCTTACGTTTTCGTTTACGTTTTTGTTTCGTTTATATGGACAATGAACCTTCTTTGTCTTATACTTGAAATCATAAATCAGAACAAAACCAAAACACTCAGATCATCAGGGAGGTAATCATGATCATTGACAGCGCAAAACTGAACGGTCCCTGCTCCTGCGGCAGGGAACACGTAATGGTAACGAAAGAAGCAGTCATTGAAGCGGGCTGTATGGAGAAACTGGATTTTTATGCGGAAAAATACGGGCTGTCCGGCAGGCGCGCCGCAGTGTATGACGAAAACACCTACCACGCCAAAAACATTGTTCACCCGAAATCGGAACAGGAAATCGTTCTGAATCCGGATCATCTGCATGCCAATGAGATCGCTGTGGGCATGCTGAAGGAAAAACTGCAGCCTGACATCGATTATCTGATCGCCATCGGAAGCGGCACCATCCACGACACTACGAGATACTGTGCGAACGAGCTCGGGATCCCTTTCATTTCCTGCCCCACCGCGGCTAGCGTGGACGGGTTCTGTTCCACTGTCTCCGCCATGACCTGGAAAGGCTATAAGAAAACCTTGCCCGGCGCAGCGCCGATTTTTGTACTGGCTGACATCAATATCATCAAAGCGGCTCCTCTTTTCCTCGCCCTGAGCGGAGCAGGCGATATTTTCGGAAAATATACCGCTCTTGCGGACTGGAAGATCGCGCATGCGCTCACCGGGGAATATTTCTGTCCCGTCATTGAAAAGATGACCCGTCAGGCGGTGGAAGCGGTATATCACTGCTGCCGCGGTCTGAAGACCGGAGAAGAATCCGCCTTTGAACAGCTCACCTATGCCCTCATCCTTTCCGGTCTGGCCATGCAGCTCATGGGCAATTCCCGGCCGGCTTCCGGCTGTGAGCATCACATCTCCCATCTGATCGAGATGGGGCCTGCCGCCTTTGATTTTTGTTCCGACGCCCTGCACGGAGAAAAGGTGGGCGTTGGCACCATTCTCGCAGCGCGTGTGTATCACGACCTTGAAAAAACGGAAGATATCTCATCTATGGTTCACGACTACGCCTTTCCGGCCGAATCCGTGATCCGCAGTTTCTATGGGGAAAAGCTTGCCCCTTCCGTTCTGGAGGAAAACCGGAATGACTGCATGGCAGGCGTCACCCCCCAAATGCTGATCGGCGCCTGGCCCGAAATCCGCAGGATCATTGCAGAGATCCCGGAGCCGGACAGCCTGTATGCGCTTTATGACGAGATCGGTGCAAAGAAGACACTTGCGGATATCCAGGTTCCGGAGGAAGCCCTTTCCGACCTGCTCCATTTTTCTCCTACGGCACGCAACCGGCTGACCCTGATGCGGGCGAGATGGATGATTTCCGAATAAAAATTTTTTCGTAAACTTACTTTTTCCTGAGAATATCATATACAATGATCATCCCCAGGACGGCAGCGATCAGGAATCCGACAGCTCCCAGCGCCGGTATACCGAACAGCCTGCCCTGCATGTCCGTCGTGCAGATCAGGCTGGAGCCCACCAGGAGCCCGGCGCAGATCACTGCCATGATGAGCTTGTTCACCATGACGTCTATTCTGGAAAGGGGTTCCTCGGAGCCGGTGATCTCCAGATTTATCCTGGTCTGGCCCTTCACCGCCATTTTCAAAAGATCCGCAAGCTGTACGGGTACGTCCAGTCCTTTCCGGAAAGCCGCCAGGATGGCGGCGGCAGCCGCGGTCAGATCCTTTTTCAGGTCCGGTTTCCTTCCCGCCAGATGCTGCTTTACGATTTCTATGAAGTTGAGCTCCGGATCAGCCTCTGCGAGCACGCCTTCCAGCGTCACAAGGCCGCGGCCCACCATGGAAACGCCCTGCGGCAGGCCGATGTGGTTCCGATTTGTCACGTCGATCATTTCCATCATAAGCTGTCCCAGATTGAGCGACGCGAAATCCATATCTCCGTAACGGTCCACCATCAATTCCAGATCGTTATAGAGAGCGGAACGATCCGGCTTCTGACGCAGCACGCCGATGGAAAGGACAATATTTTCCAGCTCATAGATATCTCCCTCAGCGATCGCCTGGATGGCTGCTGTAAATTGTTCCCTGTCCCGGGAGGACAGCTTTCCCACCATTCCCAGGTCCAGCCAGACGATCTTCCCATCCCGGATCAGAATATTCCCGGGATGGGGATCCGCATGGAAGAATCCGTCGTCCAGAACCTGTTTGGTATAATTTTCGGCCAGCTTCTTCGCTATCTCGCTCATATCGTATCCGAGCGCGATGAGTTTTTCCCTTTGGTCGATGGGAATGCCGTCCACATACTCCATGACGAGTATCCTTGAGGTGGTCAGGCCTTTCTCCACCGCCGGGCAGGCCACATAAGCGACATCCGCATTCAGCTTTGCAAATTCCTGCAGATGGGAAGCTTCCATGAGAAAATCCATTTCCTGCTGGGCCGCCGCCCACATTTCTTCGATCACAACCCTGAAATCCAGCGGGTCTCCGAGTTCCGGCGCAAACCGGACAAGGCCGACCGCCTTTCTCAGGATGGCAATATCCTCTCCCATCGTTTTGCGGATTCCGGGACGGCAGACCTTGACCACGACCGCTTTTCCGTTTTTCAGCACCGCTTTGTGCACCTGCGCGATAGAGGCGGAACCGACCGGCTGCGGATCAAGCGCGGAAAACACCTCTTTCCAGCTTTTTATGCCGTATTCCTCCTCAATGATCTGCCGGACTTCAGGAAACGGCATCGCCTCCGCATGGGTGCGCAGCTTTGCCAGCTCGTCGCAGTAGGCTGCCGGGATCAGATCGGAACGCATGGAAAGGATCTGCCCGAGCTTGATAAAAGTCGGCCCGAGCTGTTCCAGTATCCGGCACAGTTTCCGTGGCGTCATTCCATGCGTCGCATCGTTTTCTTTTAAAATTGCAAGGATCTCATGAATTCTGGAGTTTTTCTTTTCCGCCATCTGATTCCTTTACTTCCATCCGATTCTTTTACTTCCTGAGTTTTCTTCCCGATGTCAGGTTGCCTGTTCAAACTGGCTGTTAGCGTCATATCCTGGGCAATGGTGCTAAGCGTCGAAGTGACAATGCACATTTCTCCTTGCCTGTCAGACTGCGTTCATGCGTTCAGGATAGACATAAATTCATCGCCGGTGATCGTCTCTTTTTCATACAGATGCTTCGCCAGCTCATCCAGCTTCGCCCTGTTTTCCGCAAGGATCTTCGCCGCTTTCTCATGCTGCTGCTTGACGAGCGCCACCACCTGCTTGTCTATCTCCGCCTGCGTTTGGGCAGAACATGCGAGGGAGGCGTCTCCGCCCAGGTACTGGTTGTTCACGGTTTCCAGCGCGACCATGTCGAAGTCTTTGCTCATGCCGTACTGGGTGATCATCGCCCTTGCCAGTTTGGTTGCCTGTTCGATATCGTTGGAAGCTCCGGTGGACGCGGAATGGAATACCAGTTCTTCCGCCGCGCGTCCTCCGGTCAGCGTAGCAATCTTGTTCTCCAGTTCCTCCTGGCTCACCAGATAATGGTTGCCCTCCTCCACCTGCATCGTATAGCCCAGCGCTCCGGAAGTACGCGGGATGATGGTGATCTTCTGGACAGGGGCGGAATTGGACTGTTTTGCCGCCACCAGCGCATGACCGATCTCATGGTAGGCCACAACCTTCTTTTCCGCATCGGTGAGGATCGCATTTTTCTTCTGATAACCGGCGATCACGACTTCAATGCTCTCCTCCAGGTCTGACTGCGTGACGGCATGCCGTCCATCGCGGACCGCACGCAGGGCAGCTTCATTGATGATATTGGCCAGCTCTGCGCCGGATGCGCCTGAAGCCATACGGGCGATCTTGCCAAAATCGACATCATCTTCCATCCTGACTTTTTTGGCGTGTACCTTCAGGATCTCTTCACGGCCCTTCAGGTCAGGAAGCTCCACCGGCACGCGGCGGTCGAAACGTCCAGGTCTGGTCAGGGCCGGATCAAGGGATTCCGGCCGGTTGGTGGCAGCCAGGATGATCACACCGATGTTTTCCTCAAAACCGTCCATTTCGGTGAGCAACTGGTTCAGCGTCTGCTCCCTCTCGTCGTTTCCTCCATACTGCCCGCCTCTCTTTTCTCCGATGGCGTCGATCTCATCGATGAACACGATACAGGGGGCTTTTTCCTTCGCCTGCTTGAACAGGTCACGCACCTTGGAAGCGCCCATGCCGACGAACATTTCCACAAATTCGGAGCCGGACATGGAGAAGAACGGGACGTTGGCTTCCCCGGCAACGGCCTTGGCCAGCATGGTCTTACCGGTTCCGGGAGGGCCCACGAGCAGGATCCCTTTGGGCATCGACGCGCCGATATCCTGATATTTTCTGGGATTGTGCAGATAATCCACGACCTCGGCGAGGTTCTCTTTCGCCTCATCCTCTCCTGCCACATCGGAAAACTTGATGCCTTCGGAGGATTTCACATAAACCCTGGCGTTGCTCTTTCCCATGCCGAACATCATGGCGTTGGGACCGCCCGCGTTGTCCATCATCTTCTTGGTGATATAACGTTCCAGCAGGATGAAGACCACGATCGGAACCACCCAGGTCAGAAGGAAGGAAAGGATCGGGTCCGTCTGCTGGATGATCTCTCCTTCAAATCTTGCGCCGGAATCCTTCAGCGTCTGTACCAGATCCGGGTCCGGCATCATGCCTGTTTTATATATGGCGGTATTGTCTTTATCGGTAAACAGGATTTCATTATCCTCCTGCTGCACCTCCACCTGGCCCAGGTCCTTGTCCTCAGCCATCTGCAGGAATTTGCTGTAGTCTACCTCCTGCACCTGCCGCTGCAGCATCCACGGCATGGCTAGGAAATTGAACAGCAGCAATACAAGCAAAACGATCACATAATAGAAAATGATCGGTTTTTTGGGTCGTTTCACTTCATTCATCATTCTCTTTTCTCCTTTCTTCCTCTATGCTCATCTGCAGATCAATGGCTTTCAGCGCGGCGATCAGCGCATACTGCATGGCCTGCGTGGAAAAATCCATGGCATATTCCGCATACAGAGCTGCAGCTTCCGCTTCATTTTCCTTCCCCTGTCCCGGTTTTGAAGGAAAACACTGCTCCAGCTGTTCCTTCAGCAGCTTTTCCGCTTTCTGCTGACATTCCAGCTGCGCCTTGGCAAGAACGGAGACGGCCTGGGAACGGCTCTCCGCGACGCTTTCCCGGAGGAGCAGAGTCTTCTCCTCATACTCATCCTCCGCCTTCTCCAGCTCTTCCCGGATCTTTTCATGGTCTTCCCCGCCGCAGATCCGGAGCCGGCTCTGCAGCTTTCCATACTGCTGTTCCATCTCGTAGAGCTTGATCGCGAAAAAATCCTGATTTAATTTCATGACGCATCTCTGCCCCTTTCTTCATAGCATTTTCTGCAGTTCCTCATAATAGTTATACCAGCAATGTTTTCCTCGGCGATACTATCAGATTTTTATTTTTGTCCTTACAGAAATGGGAAAATGACAAAAAAGAAAGACATTCCCACAAAAAGGGATGCCCTCCTTTTCTCAGATACGAATTCATTCCAGGCCTTCCAGCCTGCCGGAGAGGATCCTGCCAAGCTGCTGCGTCAGCCTTTCCTGATCCAGCCGCGGCTTTCCGCCATAATGCAGCAGAACCCCCACCAGCCCGCAGGCGCTGAACCTTAGCACCACGTCCAGCTCCGCGAAATTGACGGAAAGATCCGGACATCTGTACCGGATCAGTTCTCTGAGATAAGCCGACGCCGCATCCAGCAGGATCTTCTCGATCCTGCCGCGCTTCTGCGACTCCATGAGTTTATGGAGCGTGGGATAATTTTCAACCGTAAAAGAAATGAAAATATGAAGCGCCGAACGGATATCCTCCGCCTGAAGGCTCTGCTCGACCAGCTTCTGCACGGATTGGCGCGCCGACCATTCCAGGACATCCATGATATCCTGGAAATGATAGTAAAAGGTCTGCCGGGAAATATGACATGCGTCGATCAGGGATTTTACCGTGATCTTATCCACATCCCTTTCCCGTACCAATTCCATATAGGTTTCCGCAATGATTTTTTTCATCTCTTTCGGCATTTTATACACTCGCTTCCTGAGAACCGGATCTCACCCAAAATTCTCCTCTCCGGAAATCGTTCCCTCCTTATTCAGACGATCAGCCTGCCGATCTGATAGACCGCAAAAGTGACCACCCAGGCCACCGCCAGCTGGAAGAAGGCGGTGAAGCCCATCCACGCCCAACTGTTCGATTCCTTGCGTATGGTAGCAAGGGAGGCCGCACAGGGAATATAGAGCAGGCAGAACACCATCAGACAGAAGGCGTTCAGCGGCCCGAACCCAATGCCCTGAAGGGCTGCGGCAAAGGAAGACATCCCCTCCGGCGAGCTGGCGTTCACGATCCCGAACAGGACAGCGCAGCTCGAAACCACCACTTCCTTGGCGGAGATGCCGGCGATCAGCGCCACGGCGATCTGCCAGAAGCCCAAGCCGATGGGAACGAAGAAGGGCGTGATCCATCTGCCGATCACTGCGCCGAAACTGGCCGCCATATCAGGCGAATATCCTTTCGGGCCGAAGTTTAAAAGGATCCAGATCACAAGGGTCGCCAGGAAAATGGTCGTACCGGCTTTTCCCAGATAGTCCTTCACCTTTTCCCATACATAGATCGCCACCGTGCGGGAATCCGGAAGCTTATACTCCGGCAGCTCGATCATCAGATAATTGACGCTGTTTTTCCGGTCCAGCAGGTGGATGATAGCCGAAACGGCGATCGCTACCACAATGCCTATCAGATACATGGAATAGGCCACCAGCATCGCATTGTCCCCGAAGAACATTTCGGAAAAAAGGATATAAATGGTCAGCCTGGCATTACAGCTCATGAACGGCGTGACCAGCATAACCTTGAAGCGGTCCCTCTTATTCTCCAGCGCGCGGGAAGCCATGATAGCGGGTACGGTGCAGCCGAATCCCAGGAGCATGGGAATGAATGCCTTGCCGGAAAGGCCCAGCCTGCTCATGATGCCTTCCATCACGTAAGCCACGCGCGCCATATACCCGCTGTCCTCCAGGATCGCCAGGCAGAGGAACAGGATCAGGATGTTGGGAAGGAAGGTGACAATGGTCCCCACGCCTCCGATGATGCCGTTTATTACCAGGGAGGTGAGGACATCTCCGGCATGGACCGCGCCCAGCAGGGAGCCTGCGGCGCCCGAAAGCCAGCCGATCGCCAATTCCAGATATCCCTTGACCCAGTCGCCCACCGTAAATGTCAGGAAAAAGATCACCGCCATGATCACGAGAAAAATGGGAATGCCCCACACCTTGCTGGTCAGGATCTTATCTGCCTTTTCCGTCAGCACGTCCTGCTGCTCTTTATGCATCAGGACTTCCCCTATGACTTCATCGATAAAATCATATTTCTGATTGATGATGTCCGATTCATAGCTGCGGTCCAGCACCTGCGGCAGATCCACCGGATATTTTTCCGTGATCTCCGAATCCCCCTCCAGCAGCTTCAGCGCATGCCAGCGGTAATTTTTCAGATCCGGATAACGCTTTTTCAATTCTGGTATGATCTGGTCGATCTTATCCTCGATCTCGTCGGAATATACCATGGTATATTCCGCATGATGATCATGCGGATGGTGAGAATCCGTCCTGTGCTCGTGGATCAGGGGATCCGGTCCGATGCTGTTTCTGTGGTGGGCTGCCGCATGAAGCAGGATATCCAACCCTCTCCGCTGCCTGGCGGAAACGGGGATAACAGGGATCCCCAGCATCTCCGGAAGGCGGTGCAGGTCGATCTCCATTCCCCGCTTCTCCACGATATCCATCATATTCAGGGCCATCACCACGGGCTTTCCCAGTTCCAGTAGCTGCAGGGTCAGATAAAGGCTCCGCTCCAGGGCGGAAGCGTCCACCACATTGATGATGACGTCCACCTCGTCGCTCAAAATGAACTGACGGGAAACGGTTTCCTCCATCGTATAGGAAGTCAGGCTGTATGTACCCGGCAGATCCACCAGATGGATATTCAGGTCGTGGTCCTTCACCGCGCCTTCCACCTTTTCCACCGTCACGCCCGGCCAGTTCGCCACCTTCAGGTTGGCTCCGGTATAAGCGTTGAACAGTGTGGTCTTCCCACAGTTTGGATTTCCGATGAACCCGATCGTCATTTCGCTCTCAGCCATTCGCCTCACCTGCCTTTACTTCGATATTCTTTGCAATGTTATAGCCCAGGGCAAAACATGTGCCCCGTAGTTTAATGATCAGGATTCCCTTTCCCTTCCGGTTCAATACGGAAACAGGGGTTTCCCTTGTCATCCCCAGAGCCTCAAGGCGTCGCTCCATCTGGAACGGAAGGCTGATCTTTTCCACCACATATGTATGCCCGATCTGAGCATCCTTTAACAACACGCTTCGTACCTCCGGTATGTATTTTCATCTGAGCCTGCCGGTGCCGGGCAGCCATATCGATTTTTAACAGAAAAGTTCGTTATCCTTCCTCACAGAGCACGCATTCTTGATCGCCAGAGCTGCGACAGCCACCATGGCGCTGTTCACCTTACGGGCTGACTGCGGGCATATCTCGACGCAGCGCATACAGGAAATGCACTTTTTGCTGTCCGTTTCCCTGGGATTTTCCACACTGATCGCCTGTGCCGGGCACTTTTGGGCACAGAGTCCGCAGCCGTTGCAGTTGTGATCCGCTTTCGGGACCAGGCCTGCCCCGCCCGCCTTTTTATAAGGATGGTTCCCAAGGATCTGAGGCGCGCTCAGATCGGCGGGACCCGCGGAAACTTTATCGAGGATCTTCTTTGCGAAACCCTTTAATTCTTCCTGATCCTGTGCATCCGGCCTTCCTGTTGCATATTGATGCATGATGGAATGCTCCGCGATGGCGGCAATCCCCGCGATCACCCTAAAACCGCTTTGGACCGCCGCATCGTTCAGCTCGATGAGCGTATCCTCATAGGCGCGGTTGCCATAGACGCAGACAGCCACACACTCCGCCCCGTTGCCATGTAACTCTCCCAGCCTCTGAGCCGCCAAGGCCGGCACCCTGCCGCCAAAGGAAGGAACGGCGATCACAGCAAGATCCTCCTGATCCAGGCTTATGGCTGAAAAATCAGTTTTCGCGTCGGATAGGTCGATCTTCCTGACAGGCTTTCCCCATTCTCCCGTGATGATATCCGCAACCTTCTGTGTTCCCCCGGTGGGACTGAAAACAATCTGAACGATATTCATGCTGCTTCCTCCTTGTAATATTAAAATTTACATCAATTATAGAACGCCCCAGATGTAATGTCAACATTTACAAGTACGGGAATCTGCGTTATAGTATAGTAAATAATGATCATTGTCCGCGCCGTATCCAGCGCAAAACTGAGGACGTGTACGGCGCGGCTGAAAGAGGGATGTTGATGCATATCAGTACAAAATGCTCTGTGGCGATCCACTGCCTGATCTTTATTCATGAATATGGGGATAAAACCAAGGTCACCAGCGAGCTTCTATCACGGTCCACCGGTATCAACCCGGTCACCATACGGAATATTCTCAGTTCTCTGAAAAAGGACGGCATTTTGTCGGTAAAGCTGGGAACAGGCGGAGCGACGCTGGACTGCCCCCTGAAGGAGGTCAGCCTGTACCGCGTATGCATGGCGCTGGAACCGGATTTTCTTTCCCGGCTGATCGGCGTCCATCCCACACCCTCAGAATTATGCCCGGTCGGAAGGAACATTCACAGCGTACTGGACTGCTCTTATGAAAAGATCAAAGACGATCTGAAAAACAGCCTGGAAGGCATCACGCTTGAAAACGTCGTTTCCGATTACCACAGCTTCCAGCCGGAAGCCTGCCTTCCGGCCGCAGGAACGACAGATATCGGATAAAGCCGTACTTTTCCCGCATCATAAAACACGATAAAACATTTCAAAAAGATTGGATAGAAACAATGACGCCAGATTTTTGCAATATTGTGCCAGAAGCTTCACTCTGAAACCAGGACGGTAAGAGATAACCTTCTGATCTTTCCTGCTGCCAGCCATGCGAACAGCGCGGAAAGCAGGGTCACGACGATCCCCGGAAACAGGATGGTCAAAAGCCCCGGATGGGAAGAAAAGTCGCTGATCCCTTCCATCCGCATGAGCACCGCCGTCAGCAGGTCCGTGAACACAGCGCCCAGAAGCGTGCCCAGGACGCTGCCGCACAGGGCGGTGATGGCAAACCGGAGGGCAAAGGAACAGCGCAGCCTTCCGGCATCAAACCCCACCGCCCGGTAGATCCCCAGGTCCTTCTGCTCCTCTCCCAGCAGCTTTCCCGCCGTCATCAGGGTAACCGCGAGGTGCGCCTTGGCGCACACTCGCGCCGAGCGCGATTGCCGTCAGACAATAATTTCCGGGCAATCTTTAATTGCCTGCGTGCTGAGTGCGCATCCACAGCGGAGCATTTTTATACGATAGGAAATGAAATTTCCTATTGTATAAAAATGCCGGAAACCCACTCAGGGGGCTCCCGGCCTGTGGCTTTTTCAGCCTGCACTTTTTCCTTATTCAGATACCGCTGCTTTTATTCTCCCGGATAACACACCTGCCGCAGCGTCCGGAAATCATGGCTTGCAAGTATGACCGCGCCTTCTTTTTCCTGCAGATACTTGAGGCGCTCGAAGGTCTGATAATAGGCTTCCAGATCGGCGCAGAGTGTGCTGACGGCATATTCTCCTTCTGCCAGCCTCTCGATGCAGTCATAAACGGGCACCGCATCCGACGCGATGAAATACGGCCCCTGCGCGGTATCCACCAGGATTTTTCTCCCATTGCCTTCCAGAAGAAAGATCATGATCGGAAATTCTTCCATTTCCTTATACTGCTCCGGATCGGAATTGAACGCTCCCCGATAATATTGAAAACTCCCCACCTTGAGCGGATAGATCTTGTAGTTCATATTTTCCTCCATTCCTAAGCGTTTCCACACTGAGGAACGCGCTCATGCCGCAAGCCTTATTCTCCTTTGGAAAAAGTCACCGTCACGTTTCCGCTTCCCAGCGCCTGTTTCCAGCCGGTCAGGTCATCGATCTTTCCCAGCCTGGTATAACTCCAGGAATTGGAACCGTAAAAGATAACGATCTGGTCCCCCTGATACAGGACGATATCTCCCGCATGCGTGGTAGTCTGCCTGTTGCTTGTCGGCAGGCTCCTTCCGAGCGAACCCACCTTTTCAAATCCTGCATAATCGTTCATCCGCAGGACCACCGGCGCCTTTTCCATCATTCCGACAAGGGCCTCCGCCGCCGCATTGTCTTCCAGAGTCGCCGTAAAAGTGCTGTTTCCAACCTGTACATTTATTTTCATATCCATACCTCTTTCTTATCTTAATATTTACGCTCTTCCCGCGTCTACACGGACACGGCGGAACGCTCCTGTTCCCGTTCCACACGTTCCTTCCATTTTCGGAAAAAGAGGAAGAAACAGACCAGATGCGCCGCGAAGGTGATCGCCCAGCTTACCGGATAGGACAGATACAGGACAAACAGCGACCGGTTCGCGGCGAAAATCGTGTATATCCACAGGATCCTCAGGCCGCAGGCTCCCGTCAGCGACACGACCGTCGGCGTTACGGAAACTCCCAGGCCGCGGATGGAACCGCAGGTCACATCCATCATCCCGCACAGGAAATAAGTCAGGCAGATCACATGGATACGGCTCAGCCCGTAGGAGATCACCTCCGGATCCGAGGAATAAATCCCCAGAAGCTGACGGCCTGCCAGTACGGCGGCAAATCCGAGCCCCATCCCTACTGCCATCACGCAGCCCAGGCTGAGGCCCAGGATCGGAACCACCCTTTTTGTTTTTCTGGCTCCCACATTCTGGCTGGTAAAATTCAGCCACGCCTGATAGAAGGAATTCATCGCGGTGTATACAAAACCTTCAATATTGGAAGCGGCCGTATTGCCCGCCACCACCACGGAACCAAAGGAATTGACGGAAGACTGTATCAACACATTGGAAATCGAAAATACTGCACCCTACACGCCGGCCGGCAGCCCGACCTGCAATATCCGGAAAAGCTTGTCCTTCACAATGCGCAGTCTTTTTAAGGTGATACGGTAACTCGCCTCGCTTCTCATCAGGCACGCCAGCGTAAGGGCGGCGGAAATGCACTGGGAGATCACCGTCGCGATCGCAACGCCCGCCACCCCAAGGTGGAAGACAATGACAAAAAACAGATTCAGGAACACGTTGATGACCCCACCGCAGAACAGAAACAATAACGGCCGCCGTGTATCCCCCACAGCCCGCAGGATGCCGGAACCTAAGTCATAGACCATCATGGCAGGCATGCCCACAAACACGATCCTCATATACAAGACAGCCTGATCCAGTACGTCCGCCGGCGTTCCCATCAGCGTGAGAAGCGGCTTCGCGAGGAAATATCCGGCGAAGACCAGAAACATTCCCGAAAGGAATCCCAGGAGCACGGATGTATGTACCACTTCCTCCACGCTTTTCCAGTCCTTCGCCCCGTAAAACTGGGCCATCACAACGCTTCCGCCCGCAGATAGTCCCAGGAAAAGATTAACGATCAGGTTATTCAGGGAGCTGGTGGAACCGACCGCCGCCATGGCTCCGCTTCCGGTAAACTGACCGACCACAATGATATCCGCCGCATTGAACAACAGCTGCAGGATCCCGGAAAACATCAGCGGTATGGAAAACCGCAGGAGCTTCCCCAGAATAGGGCCGTTACACATGTCAATTTCATTTTCCCGTTTCATCGTTTTTCACCTCTCGCACAACACAGTCAGTTTTTTCTTTTTGACATTATAGAACCATCCGGTTTGCATATCAACTGAAAATACAGCCGTGCTGAAACGGATTATCCCGGGAGTTTGACAGTTGAATAATTAGAATAGTACTTGCGGGTCGCATAAAACCTGCTTTTTTTCTGTCAAATTTTTTGTTTTTATATATGTTATTTTATGTTATTGTATGGTATAATTTATATGGAAAAACTGACAGGGATGAGAACGAGGTAGACGGGAGTTTGACAGTTGAATAATTAGAATAGTACTTGCGGGTCGCATAAAACCTGCTTTTTTTCTGTCAAATTTTTTGTTTTTATATATG
>DWYY01000070.1 GCA_019118445.1 Candidatus Eisenbergiella merdipullorum
TCCAGGTCCACCTCGATCATCATGTCTTCAAGATTTATTTCATCCGACGTATCACTTGCCAGGGCAAGGATCTTTCCTTCCCCGCCCTCCAGGACCATATCGTGGTGAAGTTCATATCCCTGCGTATCGTAAACGGCGACTGCCTGTCCCAATCTGTTGACCTGCGCGATCTTATAGGCCGAGGCGCAGACTGTCATATTTCCTTCGTACCAGAGGATACGGTCCAGTCCGTAGCCCTCCAGGACCATTTCATATCGCATGACACCGCTGTTATCATAGAAAAAGGCATATCCCGTATAGCCTCCCACACGGATCATGGCGTACAGACCGTCAGAAAGTTCCGCTTCGCTCCCGCCTTCCCCGCTGTCCAAAAGGATGGGATAACCCGACATAGGCTCCGGCATTGTGACCGTAAATGCGGCCGTATCGAGGATCTTCCCCTTTTTCCCGACTAGTTCCATCGTCACCTCGTTTGTCTCGCCCGGCACCAGTCCGATCATCTGGAACTCGTGGCGTGTACTAACGCCGCCGCCCTCATATGCAGCCGCCGAATAGTCGGGAATCTCTTCCTTTTCCACATGGATAGTATATCGGATATTTCCAGCCTTACGGGTATTGAAGTACAGATACAGCCCGTTGCTCCCGGTCCCGAAGGGATTCAGCACGGCAAGGGGCTCTTCCATGGAAAAACCCTGCGCGTCTGCCATCTTGACGATCGCCGCGGCGAGCCTCTTCTGCACGTTTTCATCATAATAGGTGAAGCCTTCCGCCTCATTTTCCTCAGGGATCACCCGGGAAATACGGATAGAGGATTCCACATCGGCATCAAAGACTGACACATCCAGTTCCCCGTCCGAGACGAGGAGGTCCCCTGTATCGATCGACCAGTCATCGCGTATGGCGGTTTCCGCAGAAAGAAAGTTTCTCGCATACACGAGTACGCCGATCACAATGGCCACAGCCACCGCCAGTATGGCAAGCCCTATCAACAGTTTTTTCTTCTTTTTCATTTTCCGATCTCTCCAGCCGATTTCGGTATGTATGTTTACACGCATCCTAAAATTTTTCAAATATCATTGCAATGCCGAGGATCACCAGGACCACGCCTGTCGCCCTGTTTGTGTTTTCCGGCTTCATCCGGTTTGACAGCGCGGAGGTCACGACAGAGCCCAGAAGGGTGAACAGGCCGCACAGGAGCAGCGCAGGCACCATGCCAGTGATATCTCCGAAGTAAAAGTGGGAAGCCGCTCCCGTGAGCGCCGTAAAAGTCATGACAAATACGCTCGTGCCCACCGCTGTCTTGAGATCATATCCCAGGATGAAAGTCAGGATAAAAAGCATCATCATGCCTCCGCCAAGCCCCATGAAGCCGCAGTAAAAGCCGATGCAGATGCCGCAGATGATCGAAATCACCGTTTTTCTTTTCCCTGTGCTCCTGGAAAAAAAGGATGTGCGGCCGGTAACCGGCTTCACAATGAAGCGGATTCCCATGAAGAAGCTTGCGAAGATGGAGAAATATCCCATTTCCATATCCGGCATATACTGAGAAAAGTAGCTGCCCGCCACGGTCATGACAAGCACGCTTGCCAGCATGAAGCTGCCGTTTTTCAGATCGATATTGCCATGCCTCTTATAGATCCAGGCCGCCAGCGCTGACGCGAGCACATCCGAAGCAAGGCCGATCCCGACGGATTCATACCATGGATAGCCCAGGAATGCGATGAGCATCGGAGCGATCACAGTAGCTGCCGACATTCCCGCAAATCCCGTGCCGATCCCAGCCGCGAGCCCGGCCGTCAGGCATACCAAAAACATTTCCAACATACCTTTTCTACTCCTTCTGTCGCTTTTGAGACTCCCTCCCCGGCCAGTCTTCCGGACTTCCTTCCCTTTCGACAAATCCGTTCTATATTTTACATGGGGAGCAGAAAAAATTCAATACTCCAATATTTTTTTCACAGGTATTCAGGATCTTTTTTCTCCCGTTTTTTCCTCCGCCGGTTCCAGCGAGCCGGGAAGACGGGTACGTAGGAAACGGTTCCTGAGCTGCTTTCCGTCAAAAGGAATGAGGGGATACAGATAGCTCTGTCCGGATATCGTCTTATTGGCAAGCAGGCTGAAGCTGCACAGAAGAAGGCCGGCTGCATAGCCCCAGACGCCTAAGGCAGCAGTGAGGATCAGATTGGCTATGCGCATGAATTTCAGCGCGTAGCCCAGCTCATAGCTGGACTGGGTATAACTTGCCAGCGCCACAAAGGCCATGTAGAGCATGACTTCGGAATTGAACCATCCGCTGTTCACCGCGAACTCCCCCAGCACCAAGGCCGCCATGACGCTTAACGGCGTGCTCAGCATGCTGGGCGTATTCACTGCTGCAAGCCGCAGGCCGTCAATGGCAAGCTCCAGAATGAGAAACTGCCAGACCAGCGGGATGTTCACTCCGTCCTTGATCAGGATGAAGGAAAAGCCTGCCGGGATCCACTGGGGGTATTGCATCAGGAGCAGGAAGGTCGGAGTCAGAAAATAGGTCAGCAGAGCGATCAGGAGCCGGGAAAGGCGCAGATAGGTTCCTGTGATAGGAGGAAAATAAAAATCGTCCGCCTCCTCCACCACATCGAACACAGAGGTCGGAAGGATGAGGACTGATGGAGAGTTGTCCACCAGGATCACGATATTTCCCTCCAATACCTGTGCCGCCGCGGTATCCGGCCGTTCCGTGAACTTAAATTTTGGAAAAGGATTGTACCATTTCCTGGCATACAGACACTCCGCCAGACTCTCCTGATTCATGGTCAGGGCATCCACTCTGATGTGCTTTATCCTGTCCCTGATCTTTTCCAGGAAAGCGCGGTCCACCCTGCTGTCCATGTAGCACAGGACGATATCTGTCCTGGAGCTTTTCCCGGCGTGCATCATCTCCATCACCAGATCGGTGGAACGGATGCGCCGGCGGATCAGGGCTGTATTGAACACAATGGTTTCCACAAAACCGTCTTTTGAGCCCCGCAGCACCTTGTCCTTTTCCGGTTCCTCCACCCCTCTGGCGGGATAAGTCCTGGAATCGATGAGGATACAGTCCGCATATCCGTCCACGAACAGGGCGGACACGCCTGAGAGAATGCCATACAGGATTTCCTCCCATTGTGCCTTCACTTCGACCTCCACATAGGGAACAAAGCCCTCCGCCATCT
The DNA here is from genome assembly GCA_019118445.1 of Candidatus Eisenbergiella merdipullorum. Lineage (GTDB taxonomy): Bacteria > Bacillota > Clostridia > Lachnospirales > Lachnospiraceae > Eisenbergiella > Eisenbergiella merdipullorum. Next base: position 3,192 of record DWYY01000070.1, read on the forward strand.
CCGCCGCGTCGGCCGGCATATCCTTTTCCTGTATTTCCATGAAATGCTCCAACAGCTTCTGCATGAGCTCGTCCTTGCAGAAACCGTCAATGAAATAAAGGCAGGCTTCCCTGCCTCCGATCCGGATCTCCCGCCGGATCATGTCAAAGCTCTTTCCCGCTTTCAGACGGCTGTCCAGCCATTCCCTGTTTTTCTTCAGTGACACCGTCATCTTTTCCGAAGACGGATGAGGGACACGTGTTTTTTCAGGCATAAAAATACTCCTTCCCGCATTTAACATCATTGTTCTCGGAAAGGAGTAAAAATATGCACTGTTTCCGCCATCCGCCTGTGTACCGGCCTTATCTTCCTGTGCTCCCGAAGCCGCCATTCCTTGTGCCCTCTGCACTGTCATCTTCCGTGATCCCGTAGGGCAGGAGAATCCCCTGCATGAAACCGTCGCCCGCATTCAGGGAAAGGACCTTCCCCTCGTTGGAATCATTGGTGATCCTCGCAAAAATATGGCCTTCATTATCACTGTAATAGTAGTCGCTGTCGATGATGCCCACCGTATTGTTGAGCTGAAGCCTGTATTTAAAACCCAGGCCGCTTCTGGGATAGAGCTGAAGCACCCAGTCCTCTTCCATCCGCACCCGGATCCCTGTGGGTATCTTCACAGTCTCACCAGGCTTCAGACAGCAGGCCGCCGGAAGGAAAAAATCATAGCCTGCACTTCCTCTCGTGGCACGCTCCGGGAGACGGAGGGCCTCATAGATATCCCCTGCCTGCTCCCTGGTATATTCCGGAAAGGCATCCGTAAAATCCGCCAGGAACCTTTCTTCGCTCACCTTTTCAAATTTCGCTATTCTCCGCATGCCGACACTCCTTTCTGCCATGCGTCCTCCGCCGGTGCATAGTCCGGGCAGTGGAGAACGGGAATCTCCGGATTCTCTTTACGAAGGGATGCCTGCACATCGATCACTCTCTGGTTGGAGCTTCCCTTCCACATCAGGTTCACGTCTCTTTCCGCGAGGATAAACTCTCCGTCCACCAGCACATCCACATCCTTCAGGATGGAATCCCGGCACAGTCTTTCCCACACTTCTCCGGTGTAGAGCCAGATCGTCTTATCCGGATATTTCTCCCTGATCTCATGCATCAGCCTTCTCACATCCCCCTTATTTGCGGGATGAAGAGGGTCTCCGCCGGAAAAAGTAATGCCGGAAATATATGGTTTGTCAAGCTGGTCAAAGATTTCCTGCTTTGCCGCCTCATCAAAACGCAGTCCACCTTCCGGATCCCAGGTGACGGGATTCTGGCAGCCCTCACAGCAATGGCTGCATCCTGCCACCCAGAGGACCACGCGCAGACCGTCCCCGTTTTTCATATCGTCTTTTGTAATATCATGGTAACGCATGATCTACATCGATTTCCTTTCCGCGATTTCCGCCATCTTGGCGTCGTTCAGCCTGGTATCCCCGTGGACTCTGGAGTAGGAAAGATAACCGTTCATCCGGTCGATCTTGGTCAGGTTCCGGCTGCCGCACTTGGGACAGACATCCATTTCAAGCTCCTGGTGGCCGCAGTCATCACAATAGGCGAGGGACAGATTGACGCCCTCATAAAAGCCCTTGTCCATGGCCCTGCGGATCAGGGTCTTCACAGCTTCCAGGTTATAGTCAATGGGATACTTCACATACTGGATCTTGCCCCCGTTGCACAGATTCCAGAAGCGGCCTTCCTTATCCTGCTTTTCAATGGGAGTGATATCTTCCGTCACATGGCAGTGGAAGCTGTTGCTGACATATTCCCTGTCGGACACGCCTTCCACGATGCCGTATTTGTTGCGGAACTGCTTCACCTGCAGGCCACAGAGGTTTTCAGCCGGCGTGCCATAGATGGCGTACAGGTGCCCGTCCTCTTCCTTGAACTCATTGACCCGGCTGTTGATGTACTCCATCACCTCCAGCGCGAACTGCCCGTCCTCCACCAGGGATTTCCCGTTATAGAGCATCTGCAGCTCATTTAAAGCCGTGATGCCGAAGGATGCGGTTGCAGATTTCAGCAGGGGCTTGATCTTGTCCGTAAGCTTCAGGTGCCCGCCAAGGAAACCGCCCTCGCAGTAAGCCAGCGGGTTGGTAGAAGCGCGCATCTCGCCCAGATAGGCGTAGGTGCGGATGTGAAGCTGACGGATCAGGTTCAGATAATAGTCCAGCACCTCATAGAAATCCCGGCTCTCCTGTCTGGCCTTCGCCAGGATCATGGGCAGATGCAGGGACACAGCTCCGATGTTGAAGCGGCCCACAAAGACCGGCTCGTCGTTCTCGTCCGCCGGATGCATGCCCCCTCTCTCATACCAGGGAGACAGGAAAGCGCGGCAGCCCATGGGAGAAATGATCTTGCCGTACTTCTTGTACATGCTCGCCACATAGCCTTCTCCGGTCAGGCTCAGCCAGTCCGGATACATGGTCTTCGCAGAGCAGCGCACACCCGCTTCAAACACATCCTCCAGCGGCTTTCCGGGGCCGTGCAGGTTCTCGTCATACAAAAACACGATCTTGGGGAACAGCACAGGCTTCTTATGCCCTTCCTTTCCCTGTCCCTTGCGGCGCACGTTCAGCATGCTCATGGTAGCCAGCTTCGCGAACCGGCCCGTTCCCGTTCCTGCGGTCACGGTGATGAAGGGATAATCTCCCCGGCTGCTCGCTACCGTATTGAACTTGTATTCCCAGCCCTGGAAGCCCTGCTCCATCTCCTTGACCACATCGGATAAGGCTACTTCTTCCGCCTTTTCCTGCGGCACGCCCATTTCCGTATATTTCTTCAGATATCTGTCATAGGACTTCTGCGCATAGGGCTCCAGTATCAGATCCACGCTGGGTACGGTGAAGCCGCCGTACTGCTGGCTTGCCGCGCTCAGAACGATGTCCCCGATCACGTCGAAGGCCACGTCCAGGGTCTTGGGCTCATTATACCAGATGTTTCCCATCTCAAAGCCGCCGGAAAGCACATGCTCCACGTCGAACAGACAGCAGTTCATGGTATCCCTT
>DWYY01000071.1 GCA_019118445.1 Candidatus Eisenbergiella merdipullorum
CACATGGCGCAGCCGTTTCCATATTTGGAGCAGTTGTTCATGGGCCCGGCCGTTCCGGTGGTGTCGATGAAAACATCGCCCTCATACACGTTTCCATCCGCATCCTCGATGCTCACGATTCTGTCCCCGTCCTTCTGCAGCTTCGTGATTCTCGCCTGCAGGCATACCTTCACACCCAGGGAACGGATATATCTGGTGACCGCGCCGGAAATGGTGGCCACATCGTACAGGTCTGCATGGGCATGGCCCGGGAATTCAATATTTTTATGCCGGAGGTTCTGTTCGATGACGCCGAACAGCTCGCCGCCGCCCATGGCGATCATCTCTTCCGTAGCGGTATATCTTCCGTTGTTTCTCATGATACCGCCCACCAGGCCGGTTCCCAGCAGCATATCCGTTCTCTCCAGCAGGGTAACCTCCGCGCCCAGTTTTTTCGCCTCAACGGCAGCCGCGCATCCGGACCAGCCGCCTCCCGCAATCACAACCTTTTTCATATCCGTTTTCTCCTTTACTTCTTTCAATCTGTAAAATACGGCCTTTTGCCTTTTCGGGCAGCATATCCCGCCCGGACCGACCGTATTCCCATTTAAGACCACCATAGTTTTTTTCTCTTCTTTTGTCAATACCCTGCCGGAACATTGGCGGAAATCTTTTCGTTTTTCGCCCTGATTATTGACTTTCCCTCTGTCCTATGCTACCTTTTACTTTAACGGAGCAGAGTATCAGCCAAATTGTTTGCTTTCAGGTGTTCTGCGCCATATCCTACATAGAAAAGGGGTTCTCTCATGGTCACTCTGTCTCTGGTACATTATATCTTTATTTTTATGACTGTTCTCATTCTGATTTTTCTCATTTTCAAAAAGGAAATCGTCATTCCCTGCGTGGCCGGCATTCTTCTGATCGGTCTCGCCTATACGGGAAATGTGGTATCCTCGGTTCAGGTTCTGAACAATGCCATCATCGCTTCCAACGGAGAGCTGTTCGGCATCATGCTGGTCATCGCTCTGGTTACGGCCCTGTCGAAGGCCATGCATACCGTCGGCATTGACGAGCTCATGATCCGTCCTGTGAGAAAAATCATTAAAAAGCCGTCAGGCGCCTACTGGGGCATCGGCCTGTGCATGCTTATCGTTTCCTGGCTCATCTGGCCCTCCCCGGCTGTGGTTCTGATCGGCGCTCTTCTCCTTCCCGTCGCGGGCCGGGTGGGGCTTCCCGCCATCTGGGCCGCTGTGGCGATGAACATCTTCGGGCACGGCATGGGGCTTTCCTCCGATTTCTTCATTCAGGGCGCGCCCGCCATCACGGCGGCAAGCGCGGAGCTTCCGGTCACCTCCGTCATCTCCGCTTCTGTTCCTCTCTGGCTGGTCATGTCCATCACCACCGCCGCCGTTTCCTTTTTCATGATGAAGCGGGAAATGAAGAAGAATCTGTTGAAGGGCGAGCAGGAAATCACTGGCGATTATGCGGCCTCTGAAATCAGACGGCCCGTGCTTTCCAGAGTCCTGGCCGTCCTGGTCACCGCCACCTTCGCCGCCATCATCGTCGCCATGGTAACGATGGACATTCAGGGCGGAGACGCCACGGCCCTCGTCGCCGGAGCCGCTCTCATCCTGACCTGCGTCATCACCATCGCCGGTTCCGGCTTTCAGGCCGCCCTGAGCGATACTGTGGATTATTTAAAGGAAGGTTTCGTCTTTTCCGTGCGTATTTTCGCGCCCGTGCTGGTCATCGCGGCCTTTTTCTTCCTGGGAAGCGAAGATTACGCCGTAAAGATTCTGGGAGAAGGCGCGCCTGCCATCCTGAACGATATCAGCTATTTTATCTCCGCCCATCTGCCCGTCAACAACATCTTCTGCGTCATCATCGAGATCCTGGTGGGCGTCATCACCGGACTGGACGGCTCCGGCTTTTCCGGCCTGCCTCTGGTGGGTTCCATCGCCGGAACATTTTCTTCCACCACCGGCTTCGACACCGCAGTGCTGGCGGCGCTGGGACAGATCACCACCGTCTGGGTGGGCGGCGGAACCGTCATTCCCTGGGGCGTCGTTCCCGTAGCGGCCATCTGCGGCATTTCTCCTGCGGAGCTTGCCCGTAAGAATCTGATTCCGGTCATCGCGGGCATTGTGGCCATGGGCATCGCGGCGTTGATTCTCGTTTAGGAATACCGGGCAGGCAGGGAAATTCAGGAGGACCAGGCGGGGAGGGAAATTCTGACTTCCAGGCCATGCGGGGAGCTGTCGGCAAAACAGATGTTTCCCCGATGGGCCCTGACGATCTGCATCACCAGCTTCAGGCCCAGGCCATGCTCCGCTCCTTCCTCACTCTCCTGCGTGCTGGCGATATCATTTCCCCGATTCAGCGCGTTCAGAAATTCCGGAGCAATCCCCAACCCGTCATCTGAAACCGTGCACAGACAGCGTCCGTTTTCTTCACCGACAGAAAGCACAATCCTGCATCCCTGAGGATTGTGGGTAATGCTGTTGCGAATCAGGTTATCCAGCATACGCCGCAGGAGCCCGTCATCTCCCAGAAGGTAGATGGACCGCCCCGGCTGCATCTCAGAAAATACAAGCTCATATCGGCTTTCCAGCCCGCCATTCAGGACCTCGCTGACTGCCTGACGGCTGATCTCCACCCAATCCACGTCTTTGAAGCGGATGGGCTGGAGCGCGTATTCCAGTTTGGTAGTCAGATTCAGCTCATCGATCAATCGTCTCATCTTCTCGCCTTCCCGGCGGATAATGCCTGCCTGTTTTCTGGCCTCCTGCGGAAGGACGCGGTCATTTTCCAGCTCGCTGGCATATCCCAGAACCATCGAAAGCGGTGTGCGGATATCATGGGAAACGCCGCGAATCCATTCCGCTCTTGTGTTATCCTTTTTCCTCATATAATCCGCAGCCCGGTTCAATCCGGCATTGATCTCAGCCAGCTCTCCCTGTTCATTCAGATGCAGCGCCCTGCCGTGGCTTAAATTCTGAATACCCTCCAGGATCGGAGTCATGGCCCGTTCCACCCTGCGGGTATTCCGCAGAACCAGGAAAACGATGAGCAGCAGATTGCCGATAAAGACCGCCCCAATCCCGGCGAACATAACACCCATATAGGGCCATTCCAGAGAAAAATAATATTTCACCAGCGTTCGGGGCTGGAAGCCTGCAACCATGAGGCAGTCGTCCTCACGCGTCCATATTTTTACCGGGTAGTCCTCCAGATACCAGCGGCTGAAAGATGCAACCTCCGCACTCGTATAGGACCTCGGCAGGTTTTCCGGAAGATCCTGCTGCCATACTACATCGCCATCCTCATTCAGCAGCATCGCCCAGGCAGCTTCCTTTCGCAGCATGGATATGGCGGCGTCATCTGTCCCCCAGCCCCCATCCTGCAAAACAACATGATCTGAAAACTCCCCGATGGAAAAAGAGCTGTCCGAACCGCTCATACTTCCTGCGATTATGATGGCAGAGAGCAATGCAACATTGACGGCCAAAAACAGAATCATGGTTCCGACCATGGAAAAAACGTACCGCCGGAAGAAACGCTGCACCGTATTCATGGCTGCACCTCCTTGAGATTGAGGCGGTAACCAAGCCCCTTTACGGTAATGAGGGAAACCGGCTTCGAAGGATTTTCTTCAATTTTTTCCCGAAGATGCCGGATGTGAGTGGAAAGCGTGCTTTCATATCCCTGCCAGAACTCTCCGCATATCGTCTCGCACAGAACGCCCGTTGTAACGATCCGTCCCGCGTTTTGATACAGCTTTTCAAACAGCTGCAGCTCTTTTGCTGTCAGCGTCTGCTTTTCTCCGTTTTTCCATACCTCGGCATTGGCCATATCCACAGTGGCTCCGGCCAGTTCGACCAGCCCGTTCTGTTCCGGGTAAGCGCGGCTCAGGATCGCGCCGGCCCGAAGCAGCAGTTCTCTTGGCAGGAACGGTTTGGGAAGATAATCGTCCGCGCCGATTTCCAGCCCCTCGATGCGGTCTTCCGCTTCCCCTCGCGCCGTCAGCATCAGAACGGGCACACGGCTTGTCCGGCGTATCTCCTTCAGGACAGAAAATCCATCCATGCCCGGCATCATAACATCCAGTATGATCAGGTCCGGCTGATCTTCCTTCCATGCCCGCAGCGCCTCCGGGCCGGACGAAGCGGTCAGAAGCTTCGTATATCCTGCCCGCCGGAAAATGGAGAGCAGCATTTCCAGCAAATCGCGGTCATCATCGACCAGCAGTATTTTGTAATTCGTCATAGCCAAAATTCTTTCACCACCTGTCTTTTCTTTATTATATCTCAAAGGAAACCGGCTGCCTATTCCGTGTCTGAAATCTCAGAGTGCTAAATTCGCTTCAACGGAACGCCCGGTTCGGATGAACGGTGTGGGCAGTTCGGTTGAAGCGGTGTGAAATTTAGGTACTTTTTCAGCGGGCCCGTCAGGGGGTGACCGGGTTCAGATTTCTCATGTTCTTCCCGTTCATTTCCAGTCGGTATGCGTTGTTCAGCATGCGGTTCAGACAGGCATCTGCATAGGTGTGCTCCTGAAACAGATCATACCAGGATTTCACCGGAAACTGAGAGACCACCATGGTGGATTTGCCCGGATCCCGGCATTCCAGAACCTCAAAAAGATTCCGGCATTTGTTCAGATCCAGCTGCATCAGGCCGAAGTCATCAATGACCAGAAGATCATAGGATACCAGCTGGGCCAGCGTCTCCCGGTAGCAATCCATAGCCTCAGCTCGGTTTAATTCGTCAATCAGGTGGCTGGCCTTGCAATACTTGGCCGTCTTAAACTGACGCAAGGCGCTAATGGCCAAGGCATTGGCCAGATAGCTTTTGCCGGAACCGGTCTTGCCGGTGACCATGAGATTCTTTCCCTGTTCAATCCACTCACATTTGGCCAGCCGTTCAATGGCCCTGGCATCCAGCAGCCGTTCCGGGTCATAGATCGTCTCATCCAGATCGGCATGGGGATATTTCAGTGTGGCCTTCTTAATATAGCGGTTCAGCTTTTTGTTGTATCGCAGATCCCACTCGGCATCCACCAATCGACATACCTTTTCCCGAAATGGGATTAAATCAGCGTTGGGATCTGCAAGGATATCTTCCAGGGCTTCCGCCATACCGGAAAACTTCATGGACTTCAGCTTGCTGCAAAGGGCATAATCCTCTGCGGAAAGAGATATTTCGTATGGCATTACTTGTATGCCTCCTTCCCACGCAGATTCTCGTGTTCAGGAAGGTTCTGCTTCTCTGTCCCGGCAGGCAATTCCGACAGCTGCTTCAGACACCGTTTGAAATAGGAGTACCGGCAGGCATTGGATTCCACACAGAGCCGGGCGGCCTCTTCCACCAACAGCTTGGACTGGCCGGTACACATATGGAGAATGCCGTTGCAACTGTTATAGGACTGCTCCTCATGCTGAGAGGACAGCAAAACAGTATCAATCATCTTGACGGTATAAGGTCCAAAGCTCTTGGCCCACTGCCTGTAATAATTGCCGTCCTTCTCATTTACCTCCCGGTAATAGCGATGCTCGGAAGGCATATGCTCCGACTTGGTAATGTACTTGGGGAAAGTAGTATAAGACCGTCTGTGAGTGCAAATCAGCTTATTATTTCGGTCACAAATCCGGATTTCAGCCATCGTTGCTTTCAGGAAAGCAGGCTGGCCATACAGGGTGTGGGGTACGGAATAGTAATGCTCATCGTAGTGCAGGTGGTAGTTGCTGGGAACCTTTCCAAAATATCGATACTCACAGGGACAGAAGCTGCCGTTGGACAAAGGCCGCATCTTCGGCTTGTCAAAGGATGCAAAAGCTTCCTGCCTGGAGTAAGGCTCTCCGGTTTTCTTTCTGGAATTGAGCTCATTCACAATGCGCCGGACTTCCCGGTTCAGATCTTCCACACTGTAAAAGATCCGTTCTTTCACTTCCTCCAGCAAGTGGGTTTCCAGCCACTGGACTCCTTTTTCAACAGTAGGCTTTCCCTTGGGCTTTCTGGCAGGAGGAGGGAGCACCACCACATCGTAAAACCGTTCCAGGTCCTGGTATGCAGAGTTAACCAGCAGCTCGTCCTTGGTATGTTTTGTAATGGCTGCTTTGAGGTTGTCAGGAACCAGATACTTGGGCACCGCTCCGTAATATGCCAGAGCGTGGACAGTACCGGCAATGAAGCTGTGCAGTTTTTCATCCAGGAAGGCCTCGGCATAGACCATACTGCTGACACCGACGGTGGTGGTAAAGAAATGCACCTTCTGCAATTCTCCAGTCTTAGGATCCACCAGAAGCTCAGGCTGGTCCCCGACCCAGTCGATGTATATCCGCTCCCCCGGAACCCGTTCCACGGCCATACTGAGCGCCTTGGAACCATGGTGGGCATTCAGATACTGGTTGTAGTGGTGGCAAAACTGGGTGTACTGGTAGCCAGAGGGGTGTTCCTGCTTGTACTTGAGCCACATGAAGTAGAGGTTAGCCTTGCTGCCATCACGCATGATTCTTTCGTAGATGGCTTCATAATTCGGCATGACATCCTCGGCCTTTCGGCGGATATTGTCCGGCGGATAAAAGGTCGATTCCACATCGGTGGCACTTAGCTCCTTCAGATCCTCCAGGGGAACGCCATGGGCCGTATAACGATCCATGATGAGGGTAATGGTGCTGTTGCCGACGCCATACCGCCGGCGGCAATCGTCGTAAGAAATGCCCCTCAAACGCATTTCTATGATGCCTAAAATCGTGGAACAGGGTTGCATATTTGTTTGTCTCCTTTCTTGCAGCATTGCTGCAAGAAAGAGTTTACCATATCAACCCGGCAGTCACACCGTTATCCGAAAACACCGCACCGATCAAGCCGAAACCGTCACACCGTCTGAAGCGAAATCTTCACACCGTTCGGCCGAATATTGCA
>DWYY01000072.1 GCA_019118445.1 Candidatus Eisenbergiella merdipullorum
AAGAAGAAACTGTATGACCAGTTCGGCCATGCCGCTTTTGACGGCAGCGCAGGCGCACAGGGCGCGGGCCAGGGATTTAACGGCTTCCAGGGCTTCGACGGAAACGGCGGATACCATGAATTCCACTTTGAAGGCGGAAATATGGACGATCTGTTCGGAGATCTGTTCGGCGACCTGTTCCACGGCAAAGGCGGACGGAAGGGCAGCAGACGCAGCAGTTCCCAGAGCGGAAACCGCTATGGCAGCGGGCAGGGCTTCGGAAGCGGCTTTTATCAGAACGGCTTCGGGGGCTTTGCGGACGGCGGCTATGATGACGACGGCTTTTACGGCGGTTTCGGCGGCGCACAGGCAAAGGGCGCAAATCTGAGGGCGGAAGTTTCCGTCAGCTTTGATGAAGCGGCCTTTGGCTGCGATAAGGTGATCCGCCTGCAGAGAGAGGACGGCAGCATACAGTCTCTGCAGGTCCATATCCCGGCTGGCATCGAGTCCGGAAAGACCATAAGGCTCAGGGGCAAGGGCGCGCCGGGAGCAGGAGGCACGGAGGCCGGCGACCTGCTCCTGAAGGTGAATGTGGGCCAGAAGCCCGGCTTTGAACGCAAGGGCATGGATGTGTATTCCGTGGTTTCCATCCCGTTCACTACGGCCGTTTTCGGCGGCGAGGTGACGGTGCCGACCATTTCAGGCAGCGTGATCTGTAAAATAAAGGAAGGTACACAGTCCGGTTCCAGGATCCGGCTTCGTGGGAAAGGCATCGTATCCATGTCCGATCCCAACGTTCACGGCGATCAGTACGTGACCGTACAGATCCAGGTGCCCACAAACCTGAGCCGGGAGGCAAAGCAGAAGCTGAAAGAGTATGAAGAAGCCTGCGGACAGCATGGGCGCAGAAAAAACCACAATTCCGCGGCATAAATCAGGAAGGAAAGGTAGCCGGTTATGAGATTTACCTATTGTCCAGACTGCGGCAGCAGATTATCCATGCGCATCATCGGGGATGAAGGGGAGGTCCCTTACTGCGAGCGGTGCAAGAAGCCGCTTTTTGATATGTTTTCCACCTGCATCATCGCGCTGGTGGTGAATGAGAAGGGGGAAGCCGCCCTGCTCCGGCAGGGATATCTTTCCCATACCTGGTGCACGCTGGTATCCGGCTACATGAAGCCCGGAGAGAAGGCAGAGGAGGCGGCGCGCCGGGAGATTGAGGAGGAAACCGGCCTGCAGGCAGAAAAGCTTACGTTTACAGGCACCTACTGGTTTGACAAAAAAGATATGCTCATGATCGGGTTCATCGCAAAATGCCGCAAGAAGGATTTTGTGCTGTCCCGGGAAGTGGATGGAGCGTTCTGGGTGCCGGCGGAGCAGGCAGTCGATCTGGTGCATCCGGGGAAGAGCATTTCGCGCCTGCTTCTGGACGCTTATCTGGAACAGAAGAGAAAAAACTAAAAAAGCTCTGCCTGAGCTTTTCAAAAGAAAAAGACAGAAAAAGAAAAAAAGGATTTTGGGAAAAAGTGCAGAATAATAAAATAGCAGGTTTCAGGAACCGCGTTCCTGCGGTTCCCGGAACGGATGAAAATCGATCGGGAAGGAGCAGAAGCCTTTCTTTTTTTGTCTTTTTAAGAAAGGACAGCTTTTCAAATAAGCCTTTTAAGTTACAGGAGAAGAGCGGATGACAACAATTCGGGAGAATCTGGAGAAATGGGAGGAGATCTATCTGAGCCCTTATGCCTCGCTGAGCAAAAATTCCCTGGGGAGGCTGAAGGACGAGGAGCAATGCGATATCCGGCCCGTTTTCCAGAGGGACCGGGACAGGATCCTTCACTGCAAATCCTTCCGGAGGCTGAAGGATAAGACCCAGGTGTTCCTTTCACCGGAAGGAGATCATTACCGCACGAGGCTTACCCATACGCTGGAGGTTTCCCAGAACGCAAGGACCATTGCGAAGGCCCTCAGGCTGAATGAAGATCTGGTGGAGGCCATCGCCCTCGGCCATGATCTGGGACATACGCCCTTCGGACATGCGGGAGAGCGCGCGCTGAACCGGGTCTGTCCCTACGGTTTTGAGCACAGCGAACAGAGCGTGCGCACGGTGGATGTGCTGGAGAAGGACGGACAGGGGCTGAATCTGACTTTTGAGGTGAGAGACGGCATCCGTAACCATCAGACGAAGGGAAATCCCGCCACGCTGGAGGGGAAGATCGTGCGCCTTTCCGATAAGATCGCCTATATCCATCATGACTGTGACGACGCCATCCGTGCCGGGATCCTGAAAGAGGAGGACATCCCGAGGGACATCCAGGAAGCCGCCGGAAAGACCACGGGAGAACGGCTGGATCATTTCATCCACGATATCGTGACGAACAGCTATGGAAAAAATGAGATCTGCATGTCGCCTGCGGCCGGGGAGGCCATGAAGAAGCTGCGCGCTTTTCTGTTTACGAACGTGTATACCAATCCTTATGCAAAGGGAGAGGAAGGAAAGGCGGAGCTTCTTATAGAAACTCTGTACGATTATTACCTGCATCATGTGGAAAAGATATCTCCCGAGCTCATTGCGCTCATGGAGCGGGGAGAGCCCAGGGAACGGGTGGTCTGTGACTACATCGGAGCGATGACGGACCGGTTTGCCATCGCCCAGTACGAGGAGATCTACATTCCCAAATGCTGGCCCATAAAGTAGAAAGGTGTGATGCATATGTATTATCCGGATGAGGTGATCGAGGAGGTCAGGTCGAGAAATGACATCGTGGACGTGATATCCGGTTATGTCCACCTGCAGAAGAAAGGGGCCAACTATTTCGGGCTGTGCCCGTTCCATAATGAAAAATCGCCTTCCTTTTCCGTTTCCCGTTCCAAGCAGATGTATTACTGCTTTGGCTGCGGCGCGGGCGGGAATGTATTCACCTTTCTGATGGAATATGAAAACGACACGTTCCCGGAGGCGGTCCAGGCGCTGGCGCAGAGGGCGGGCATCAGCCTGCCTCAGGCAGACGGATCGGAGGAGGCAAAAAGAGAACAGAGCAGAAGGAGCAGGCTTCTTGCCATCAATAAGGAAGCGGCGAAGTATTTTTATTATCAGCTCCGGGCGAAGCAGGGGGAGGCGGGCTACCGCTACCTGAGGGAAAGGATGCTGACGGACGAGACGATCCACCGCTTCGGGCTGGGATTTGCCAACAAGACGTCCGACGATCTGGTGCGCTATCTGAAGAGCAGAGGCTTTTCGGAGGACCTGATCCGGGAGGCCGGGCTGTGCAATACGGACGAAAAACACGGGATGTATGATAAATTCTGGAACCGGGTGATGTTCCCTATAGAGGACATCAACCACCGTGTCATCGGCTTCGGCGGCAGGGTGATGGGAGACGGGAAGCCGAAATACCTGAATTCTCCGGAAACCCCCATTTTTGATAAGAGCCGCAATCTGTACGGGCTGAATTTTGCCCGCTCCTCACGTAAGGGGAACATCATCCTCTGTGAGGGCTACATGGATGTGATCGCCATGCACCAGGCAGGCTTCGATCAGGCGGTGGCGTCTCTGGGAACCGCTTTCACCCTGGGACAGGCCGGGCTCCTGAAGCGGTATACGAAGGAGGTGCTGCTGTCCTATGACAGCGACGGGGCCGGGGTGAAGGCGGCGCTCAGGGCCATCGGGATCCTGAAGGAAGCGGGGCTGACCGGAAGGGTGATCAACCTGGAGCCCTATAAGGACCCGGATGAATTTATCAAGAATCTGGGCGCTGAGGCTTTTCAGGAGAGGATCGACAATGCGGAAAACAGCTTCCTGTTTGAGATCCGTATGTTGGAGAGAGAATACGATCTGAACGATCCGGAAAAGAAAACGGAATTTTACCGGGCCGTGGCAAAGAAGCTCTGCGAGTTCCCGGAAGAAGTGGAACGGGAAAATTATCTGGAGGCTGTGGCGGAGAAGTACCATATCGGCTTTGACAGTCTGAGAAAGCTGGTGACGGCCACGGCTGCGAGCACTGGACTGGCCCGTTCGGTGGAGCGGCCCCGGTCGGGGATACAGAAGAAAACGACGCCGGAGGACAACGCGAAGAAGACCCAGCGGCTGCTCCTGACCTGGCTGGCGGAGGAGCCTCAGATCTATCCTAAGATCGCGGGCTTCGTTTCCGCGGAGGATTTTACGGAGGAGCTGTACCGGAAGGTGGCGGACAGGCTGTTTCAGGATCTTTCACGCGGCGAGGTGAACGCTGCAGCTATCATCAGCATGTTCCCGGAGGAAGAAGAACAGAGAGAGGCAGCCGCCATTTTCAATACGAATCTGGTGGAGCCGGAGACGAAGAAGGAAAAGGAGAAAGCCCTGCATGATATTCTGGTTTCTGTCAAAAGGATCAGCTATGAATATAACAGCGGACGCCTTGGAAGCGATGTAGAGGCGTTAAACCGCGTGATCGCGGGGAAAAAGGCACTGGAAGAACTTAGCAAAACGCATATTTCCCTTGATTAAGGATAACAATAGTAACATGCGCAGGAAGGATGGACGTAAAGATGGCGAAAAAGACACAGGAAAAAAAGGAAGAAGGAAAGAAAGCAGCTCCCGCAGCCGAGATGACTCCGGAAGAGCGGGCGGCGGCTGAAGCGAAGTTCCTGGAGCGGGTGCGGGGACTGATCGCTGTTGCGAGAAAAAAGAAAAATATCCTGGAATATCAGGAAGTAAACGACTACTTTGCGGATATGCAGCTCAATGAAGAGCAGTTCGACAGGCTGCTGGAGCTTTTGGAGCAGAGCGGTGTGGATGTGCTGCGCATTACCAATGAGGAGGATGACATCCCTGACGAGGAGATCCTTCTGTCCGATGAGGATGAGGTGGATATGGAGAATATCGACCTTTCCGTTCCGGACGGCGTCAGCATCGAGGACCCGGTGCGCATGTACCTCAAGGAGATCGGCAAGGTGCCGCTTCTGTCCGCAGAAGAGGAGATCGAACTGGCGAAACGGATGGAGCAGGGTGACGAAGATGCGAAGAAGCGTCTGGCGGAGGCCAACCTGCGTCTGGTGGTCAGCATCGCCAAGCGTTACGTGGGCCGCGGCATGCTGTTTCTGGACCTGATCCAGGAGGGCAACCTGGGCCTGATCAAGGCTGTGGAAAAGTTTGATTACCGCAAGGGTTATAAGTTTTCCACCTACGCGACCTGGTGGATCCGCCAGGCCATCACCAGGGCCATTGCGGATCAGGCGAGGACGATCCGGATCCCCGTGCATATGGTGGAGACCATCAACAAGCTGATCCGTGTCAGCAGACAGCTCCTTCAGGAGCTGGGGAGGGAACCCACTCCGGAAGAGATCGCGAAGGAGATGAACATGCCTGTGGAACGGGTGCGCGAGATCCTGAAGATTTCCCAGGAACCGGTTTCCCTGGAGACGCCCATTGGCGAGGAGGAAGACAGCCATCTGGGAGACTTCATCCAGGATGATAATGTGCCGGTGCCTGCTGACGCGGCTGCTTTTTCCCTTTTAAAGGAGCAGCTCAACGAGGTGCTCGGGACCCTGACGGAAAGAGAGCAGAAAGTGCTGCGTCTGCGTTTCGGCCTGGACGACGGGCGCGCCAGGACGCTGGAAGAAGTGGGAAAGGAATTCAACGTGACCCGTGAGCGCATCCGCCAGATCGAGGCGAAGGCGTTGAGAAAGCTGCGCCATCCCAGCCGCAGCCGCAAGCTGAAGGATTATCTGGATTGACCGCGGTGGAAGAGGATGGAGAAAATGGAGCTGTCGAAGCGGCTTTTTATGACTGCATCTATGGTGAAGGCGGGAAGCATCGTGGCCGATGTGGGCTGCGACCATGGCTATACGGCCATCTATCTGGTGCAAAACGGGATCTGTCCCAGAGTGCTTGCGATGGATGTTAATGAAGGCCCCTTGCTGCGGGCCGGGGAGCATATCCAGGAAGCGGGACTTTCTTCCTACATAGAGACGCGGCTTTCCGACGGGCTTTCCGCCATGAAATGGACGGAAGAAGAAGCGGGCCCTGACGGCGGAGCGGGTTGCGGCAGGAGGCCGGAAGCGGATACCCTTCTCATGGCAGGGATCGGCGGACGGCTGACAGCGCGCATCCTGGAGGATGCAGCGCAGAAGCTGTCCAGGATGCGCGCCGTTATCCTGCAGCCGCAGTCGGAGGTGTGGCTGGTCCGAAGGACGCTCTCCCGCCTGGGATACCAGATCACGGCCGAAGATATGGTGAAGGAAGACGGCAGGTTCTATACCGCGATGCGGGCGGAGAATCTGCGCATGACAAAGGGGAAGGCGGTCCCGCTGGAAGGAGCGGCGCTCCCGAAAGGAGAAACGGCTCCGGAGGAAGCGGCGCCCCGGGCGGAAATGGAAATCCCTGCGGCCCCGGAAGGCCTTTTCCCGGATGAGAGGACGTGGAGGAAAGCCGGGGAACGCTACGGCTTTCTTCTGATAAAGGCGCGTCATCCCGTCCTGCGGGAATATCTGCAGGAGGTCCTAAAGAAGAACCGCGCCGCCCGCGCCGCCATTCTTGCGGGAGCCCGGAGCGGCAAAAGCCCTTCTGAGCCGGGAGACATCTCGGAATGCATTCCGGAACACATCCCGGAAAGGAGCAGGGAGCGGCTGGAGCATCTGGAGGAAGAATCAGCGCTTGCCGGAAAACTTGCCTTATGGATGGAAAACGGGGCGGACGGCTGAGGAGGACATCATAGAGGAGTGGAAGCGAAATGGTGAAGGTGACAGTAAACGGCATATGCAGGGAATATAGATCCCCTGTGACATACCAGCAGCTCGCGCATGAGCATCAGAAGGAATACGATCACAGGATCGTCCTTGCGGTGGCCAACAACAAGATACGGGAGCTGTATAAAAATGTGGCGAAGGACGTGGACGTGACCTTTCAGACGACGGCGGACCGGATCGGCCACGATACCTGTGTGAGGAGCGCCTGTATGCTCCTGCTGAAGGCCATCAGCGACGTGGCAGGTTCTCCCCAGGCAGGCAAGGCTTCTGTGGAATTTTCCATCGGCAGGGGATATTTCTGCATGCCCAAGGGAGAGCTCGCGGAAAAGATCGTTACCGGCAGGGAAGACGGAGAGGGGAGGATCGATCCGGCTTTTGTGGAGCGGGTGAAGGAGCGGATGAGGGAGCTTGTCCGGGAGGATATCCCCATCATAAAGCGGGCTTATCCCACGGATGAGGCGATCGAGCTGTTTGACGCCCAGGGGATGGATGATAAGGTGAGGCTGTTCCGTTACAGAAGGGGCTCTTATATCAATGTCTACTGTCTGGATGGCTACTATGACTATAACTACGGCTATATGGTCCCTTCCACTGGATACCTGGAATTGTTTGACCTGCTTCCCTACCGGAACGGCATGATGCTGATGCTTCCGGGCCGTCAGGAACCGGAGAAGGTGCCGGATTTTTCTCCCAGGGAAAAGCTGTTCCATGTGCTGGAGCGTTCCAACGACTGGGGAGCGGAAATGGGCATTGAGACGGTGGCCGACCTGAACGATAAGATCTGCGAGGGAGATCTTGCGGAGCTGATCCTGGTGCAGGAAGCCCTGCAGGAGAGAAGGATCGGAGAGATCGCGAGCGATATCGCCAGGCGTGGAAACGTGAAATTTGTCATGATCGCAGGACCTTCCTCGTCTGGGAAGACCACCTTTTCCCACCGTCTGTCCATCCAGCTGAAGACCCACGGCCTGGCCCCGCATCCGATCGCGGTGGACGATTATTTTGTGGACCGGGAAAAAACGCCGCTGGATCAGGACGGCAACTACAACTTTGAATGTCTGGAAGCCATTGATGTGGAAAAGTTCAATCAGGATATGTGTGATCTGCTTTCCGGGAAACGGGTGGAGATGCCCCATTTTAATTTCAAGACCGGCCTGCGGGAGTACAAGGGGGATTTTCTGCAGCTCGGAAAGGATGATATCCTGGTGATCGAAGGTATTCACGGTTTAAACGACAGGCTGTCCCATTCCCTTCCGCTGAAGAGCAAATATAAGATTTATATCAGCGCCCTGACCAGCCTGAATGTGGACGACCATAACCGTATCGCTACCACGGACGGAAGGCTGATCCGCAGGATGGTGCGGGACGCCAGGACCAGAGGGGCGAGCGCCACGCACACGCTGCGCATGTGGAATTCCGTCAGGAGGGGAGAGGAAGAAAATATTTTTCCCTTCCAGGAAAGCGCGGACGCCATGTTCAACTCGGCGTTGATCTATGAGCTCGCCGTGCTCAAGCAGTTTGCGGAACCGCTCCTGTACAGCGTGGACCGGGAAGAACCGGAATATTTTGAGGCGAAGCGGCTGTTGAAGTTCCTGGAATATTTCCTCGGTGTCAGCAGCGAGAACATTCCCCAGAATTCCATCGTCAGGGAGTTCGTGGGAGGAAGCTGCTTCAGGGTCTAGCCCGGGCCCGGCACAGGGCTTGACGCCAGAAAGGGCTTGCCAAAGGCGGCGGGAAAATGTATAGTATATGGAAGAAAATGAGTAGGATGAATGATCGCGGCTGACCGCCTTTCGTTTCGGAAGGCGGCAGGTGAGGAAAGTCCGGGCTTCACAGGGCAGGATGCCGGATAACGTCCGGTGGAGGCGACTCCAAGGCCAGTGCAACAGAGATATACCGCCCCGCGGCCTTTCGGAAACGGATCCCGCGGAAAGGGCCTTAGGGCCTGGTAAGGGTGGAAAGGCAGAGTAAGAGACTACCGCCCGTCTGGTAACAGGCGGGGCACATGTAAACCCCATCCGAAGCAAGACCAAACAGAGAGCGACAGGCTTGCCCGGCCTGCTTTCAGGTAGGTTGCTGGAGGCTGCCGGCAACGGCAGTCCTAGATAGATGATCATTCACGACATAACCCGGCTTACAGTCCTGCTCATTTTTTCTGGAGAAACAGATGAAGCATCAGCGAAAACATTTGATGCGGCTGTTTGCGGCCGCAGCGGTATTTTCTATGTCCCTGTCTGCGGGCTGTGGCCGGCAGAAGCCTGAAACGGCCGGAAGAGAAACGGATCCGCTTCCCGTCCTGGAAGCGCTGGAGGGCGAAAAGCCGCAGGAAGCGAAGCGGCTCGCCGTCAGTTGCTGTGTCCGTTTGGATGTGGCCGGAGAAGAGGCGGAATATTATGGAAGCGGCGTCGTGTGGGATCAGAAGGACGGCCGCTTGATCATAGCGACCGCAGGACATCTTCTGAAAGAGGGAGAGGTTCTGCGAGTCGTTTTTTATGACGGGACGGCGGCGCAGGGACGTTCGCTCGGGGTCAGCGATACGCTGGACGTTGGCTTTGTAGAAGCGGACTGGCAGGGAGCCGTGACCGGATCGGACAGGACGGGAAATGAAGATGGCTTGACGCCTGCCCTCGTCAGCCTGCACCAGCGCAGGTTTGACACCCTGGACGGATACAGCCCCCTGTTCGTGGCTGCCGGGACACAGGATGGCTGCGCGGACATGATCCTGGATGCTTCTCTTTTGGAAAAAGCCTGGTACCGGGAAGAATTCGGCAGCGATGTGATGATCCTCTCCTGCGATACACAGGCGGGAGCTTCCGGCGCCGGGGTCTTCGACGGATGCGGGAATTTTGTGGGCCTGGTGCTGGGAGGCGCGGAAGGGAAAACTGCCGTTTTGTCCATGGAACAGGTCAACCAGGCATACGATGAGGTCTGCGGCAGCAGGCGCGTGACGGACGATTATCCCTGAATCCGGTTTTCGGCGGGCACGTTTTTCCAGAGCATGCTTTCCCCCAGCAGTCCGTTTTGCTTGACAGTTGACAGAAACGGGAAAACGCGGCAAAATGATTTAGGCGCCTGGTGGCGTCAGAAGATAGGAGGTATCGTTGAAAATGACAAAAATAGATATTGTTTCAGGCTTTCTCGGAGCGGGAAAGACCACATTGATCAAGAAGCTGCTGAAAGAGGCGCTGGCGGGAAGCCAGGTAGTGCTGATCGAAAATGAATTCGGGGAGATCGGCATTGACGGCGGTTTCCTGAAGGAGTCCGGCATTGAGATCAAGGAAATGAACTCAGGCTGCATCTGCTGTTCCCTGGTCGGGGATTTCGGAACTTCCCTGAAGGAAGTGATGGAAACCTATCATCCTGACCGGATCCTGATCGAGCCCTCCGGCGTGGGCAAGCTGTCGGATGTGATGAAGGCGGTCCAGAATGTGGATATGGGCGGCGAGATCACCTTAAACAGCGCCGTCGCGGTGGTGGACGCTTCCAAATGTAAGATGTACATGAAGAACTTTGGTGAGTTTTTCATCAATCAGATCGAATATGCGGGAACGATCATTTTAAGCAGGACTGATGTGGCCAGCCCGGAGAAGGTGCGGCAGGCGGTGGATCTGATCCGGGAGCACAACAGCAGGGCTGCCCTGATCACCACGCCGCTTGCGCAGCTTGACGGCAAAGAGATCCTCAGGACGATCGAAGGAGGCTCCGATCTGGAGAAAGAGCTGATGAAAGAAGTGCTCGCACAGCAGGAAGAAGAACATGATCACGATCATGACCACGATTCCTGCGGCTGTGACCATGAGCATCATCATCACGATCATGACCATGATTCCTGCGGCTGTGACCATGAGCATCATCACCACGATCATGACCATGATTCCTGCGGCTGTGACCATGAGCATCATCACCACGATCATGACCACGATTCCTGCGGCTGCGGCCACGACCATGAGCACCATGACCATGAACATCATGACCACGGGCATCATCATCATGCGGACGAGGTGTTCACGAGCTGGGGCATGGAGACGCCCGCTTCCTATTCAAAGGAAAGGGTGGAGAGCATCCTAAAGGCTCTGGGCGATGAAGAGAAGTACGGCTTCGTGCTGCGGGCAAAGGGAATGGTCCCCGCCGGAGACGGCACCTGGGTATACTTTGATTATGTGCCGGAAGAAAGCAATGTGCGGGAAGGTAAACCCGATGTGACGGGAAAATTCTGTGTGATCGGCTCCAAGCTGAAGGAAGACGCGCTGAAGGAGCTTTTCACCGCGTGAGCTGCCTGGCGTAAAGAAACCAAAAGAAGCCGGGAAGGCGCCGAAAAGGCGCGTTCCGGGGCATGATATGCCCCGGAAGGGAGGTAAGGATGAAACCTGTATACATTATCAACGGCTTTCTGGAAAGCGGAAAGACGGAATTTATCACCTACACGCTGGATCAGCCCTATTTCCAGATCAAGGGGAAGACGCTGATCGTGCTGTGTGAGGAAGGGGAGATCGAATATTCGCCCGAACTGCTGAAAAGAAGCAACTCCGTCCTGGAACCAGTGGAAAACGAAGAAGATTTCACGCCGGAGCATCTGCTGGAGCTGGAAAAGAAGCATAAGCCGGAGAGGATCATCATCGAATATAACGGCATGTGGAATTTTAAAAACATGAAGCTGCCCTGGCACTGGCAGTTGGAGCAGCAGATCACGACGATCGACGCTTCTACCTTCTCCATGTATTATACGAACATGAAGTCGCTGCTGGCCGAAATGCTCCGCAGATCCGAGATGATCATCTTCAACCGCTGCGACGGGATCAGTGAGCAGGATCTCGCGAGCTACCGCAGGAACGTG
Source organism: Candidatus Eisenbergiella merdipullorum (assembly GCA_019118445.1). GTDB lineage: Bacteria > Bacillota > Clostridia > Lachnospirales > Lachnospiraceae > Eisenbergiella > Eisenbergiella merdipullorum. The sequence continues at coordinate 11,534 of DWYY01000072.1, forward strand.
AAGGCAGTCAACCCGCAGGGAGAGATCATTTTTGAGGACCAGAACGGGGAGATCAACCAGATGTTTGAGGAAGATCTGCCGTTTGACTTAAACAGCGATCCCATTGTCCTGGACGATATGGGCTATGGGATCTGGTATATCGATTCCCTGGACAATCTGGACCGGTATGTGGGAAAAAATATCCAGTTCACCGCCATGGTGATGAAGCCGGACGGGTATCCTAAGGACCATTTCATCCCCGGACGGATGGCAATGACCTGCTGTGCGGAAGATATGGCTTTTCTGGGTTATGTCTGCGTCTATAAAGATGCGGAGAGCCTGAAAGAAAGGGATTGGGTGAAGGTGACGGCCCGTGTGGAAAAAGAATACTGGGCGGAGTATGGCGGGGAAGGCCCCGTACTGCACGCGAGCAGCGTACTGAAGACCAAAGCGCCGGCACAGAAGGACCAGGTCATCAGCTTCGTATGAGGATCGGAAAGGAAAGGCGGAAGACATGGCGGCGGAGACGCAGAAGGAACTGGAACAGTTGAAAAAGAGATTTCTGGATCTGGCGGAGAGAGCCTACAGCCAGGGGAGATTCGCTTTTACCGGTTTCCTGTCCCTGGCGGAGCAGGATGCGCTCCAGGAAGCCATGGGAAAAAACGCTCTCTGCCCGTTTGCGCTTTGGGGCGGAAACGAGGACTGTGAAAGGCGCATGGCGCGTTTCGGATCGCCAGGGGAGCTTGGGTATGAGGAAGATTTTCCCATCGCGGCGCTGAAGATCAGCCCGCTTTCGGAAAAGTATGCGGATGATCTTTCCCATCGGGATTTTCTGGGAGCGGTGATGAATCTGGGGATCGACCGGAGTACGGTGGGAGATATTTTCCTGGAGGAAAAGCATGCATGGATCTTCTGCACGGAGACGATCGCGCCGTTCATCTGTGAGAACCTGGACCGGGTGCGCCACACCTCCGTGCGATGCGTGCAGGTGGACAAGAACGCCTCTGCGGGAGAATGGCCCGAAGCCCGAAAACCGGAAGCCGTCCGGATCGTGGTGAGCGCCAACCGGGCGGACGCGGTGGCAGCGAAGGTGTTCAATCTGTCCCGGAGCCGCAGCCTGGACCTGTTCCGGGCGGGAAAGGTGTACGTGAACGGCAGGCTGTGTGAAAACAACAGTCTTGCCTTGAAACAACAGGACCGGGTGAGCGTCAGGGGATTCGGCCGTTTTCTGTTCCTGGAAGAGGGGACGGAGACGAAAAAAGGACGGCTCAGCGTGACGGTCGGTATCTATCGGTAGGCGTCTGCATCCCTAAGCGCAAAAAGGTGCTCCGGCAGGATGTGGAAAGGAAAAGGATGAGGAGATGTATCATTATACAGCGGCCCAGTGGCTTTTCTTTTTCTTCTTTTACAGCTTTTTTGGCTGGTGTTTTGAATCCGCTTATGTTTCCATAAGTAAAAGAAAATTCGTGAACCGGGGCTTTATCCGGGGACCGTTCCTGCCGTTGTACGGTTCAGGGGCGATCATGATGCTGCTCGTGGCGGGCCCGGTGCGGGATGATCTGGTCCTGGTCTTCCTTTCCGGATGCGTTGGGGCCACGGCTCTGGAATATGTGACGGGCGTGGTGATGGAGTCGCTGTTCAAGGTGCGTTACTGGGATTATTCCCATAAAAAATTCAACTTCCAGGGACAGATCTGCCTGGAATCCACGCTCTGCTGGGGAGCGCTCACCGTGCTGATGACCCGTTTCCTCCACCCGCAGGTGGAGCGCTTCGTACTTTGGATCCCGTCCCGTGTGCTCACAGCCCTTGTGACGGTTGTGCTCATTTATTTTTGCGTCGATTTCGCGTTCTCCTTCCAGGCGGCCATGGACCTGCGCGATATCCTGGTACGGGCGGAGCAGGCCAAAAAGGAAATGGAGCGCATGCAGAAGCGGCTTGACGTGCTGATCGCGGTTGCCGGTGATGAGTTTGACAGCAGAAAAGAGGCGTTTGCAGAGCGGAACGCGCAGAGGCGTGAAGAACTGCTTTCCGGGATCGAAGCGCGGTTTGAACGGCTGAAGAAAGATATGCCCGCGTCTGACCGCCTGAAGGAGAAGCGGGATGAGCTTCTGGAGCTCCGCGAGCGTTTTGTGGGCAGCAGGAGGGTGGGAGAGGAAAAGCTTTCCGATTTCCTGAAGGGGATCAACCGGCGCAGGATGTTAAAGAGCAATCCCACCATGACGTCAAAGCGGTTTCAGGATGTGCTGGATTACCTGAAAAATGCCGCGGCCCAGTATCGGAAAAACGGGAGAAAAGAAGATTGAAACAATTTCACCAGCTTTTGCTTTTATCACTGACAGCCGGCCTCATCCTGACCGGCTGTTCGGCTATACGGCAGGATGTGCAGCCGGCCCCTGATGGGAAGGAGAAGGTGGAGGTGGTCACCACCATTTTTCCGCCATTTGATTTCGTGCGGCAGATCGGAGGAGAATACGTGGAGGTGACACAGCTCTTAAAGCCCGGCATGGAAGCCCATTCCTATGAACCATCTCCGGCGGATATCCTCCGGATCACGGACAGCGACCTGTTTCTGTATGCGGGCGGCGAGTCAGATGTCTGGGTGGAGGAGATCCTGGAAGGGAGCGACAGCCAGGTTGCGGCCTGCAGCCTGCTTTCCTGGGTGGAGCCTCTGGAGGAGGAAACCGCAGAAGGCATGCAGGTGACCGGCCATCATCACGAACACGGAGAGGAAGAAACAGACGGCGTCCATCTGGAGGAGACGGAATACGATGAGCATGTGTGGACCTCTCCTGTCAACGCGCAGCTTCTTGTGGAAAATATCCGGGATATGCTGATCTCCATCGATCCAGACAGCCGGGAAATTTATGAAGAAAATGCGGCAGCTTATCTGGAAGAGCTTCAGGCGTTAGATGCAGATTACAGACGGGTGGTGGATAACGCAAAGCGGAAGGTGCTGGTATTCGGAGACCGGTTTCCTTTTCTGTATCTGGTCCGCACCTATGGGCTGGAATATTATGCCGCTTTTCCGGGCTGTAGCGGGGAAACGGAGCCAAGTGCAGCCACCATTGCCTTTCTTACCGATAAGGTGAGAGAAGAACAGATTCCCATTGTGTTTCATCTGGAACTGTCAAACGGCAAGGTAGCAGATGCTATTGCGGAGGTGGCGGGAGCGGAGACAGCCACGCTCCACTCCTGCCATACGCTGACCAGACAGGAGGCAGAGAAAGGGGAAACCTATCTGTCCCTGATGCGAAAGAACCTGGCAGCCATTGAGCGCGCACTGAATGAAGGAGAAAAGGAATGTCTTTGATAACCTGCAGGAATTTATCCTTTTCCTATGAAAACCAAACGGTGGTCTCTAACCTCAACTTTCAGGTGGACGAAGGGGATTATCTGTGTATCGTGGGAGAAAACGGCACGGGAAAGTCCACCCTGATCCGCGGGCTTCTAGGATTGAAAAAACCCTCCGGAGGCCAGCTCATTTTCGGGGACGGGCTGAAATCTGTGCAGATCGGCTACGTGCCTCAGCAGGATGCTGTGCAGAAGGATTTTCCCGCTTCCGTTTATGAGGTAGTGCTTTCCGGCTGCCTGAACACCAGAGGGCTGCTTCCAGGATACGGAGCTGCGCAGAAAAAGCGAGCCATGCAGAATCTGGAGCTTCTCGGCATTGCCGGCATAAAAAACAAAAGCTTCCAGGAGCTTTCCGGCGGCCAGCGTCAGCGGGTGCTCCTGGCCCGTTCCCTGTGTGCGGCGGAGAGGATGCTCCTTCTGGATGAACCGACCACGGGGCTGGACCCGCTGGCCATAGAGGAGTTTTACGGACTGATGGATGTGCTGAACCGGGAGCATCATATGACGCTTGTCATGGTTTCCCATGCGATCCGGGAGGCGGTGGAGCATGCGGACCATATCCTGCATCTTTCCCACAGAGGGAACTTCTTAGGGACGACGCAGGAATATATGGACAGTGAGTTCGGAAGAAGATTCTTAGGAGAGGAGGGGTATGCCGATGGCGGAAATACTGGAATATCTGAGTGAAATGCTCAGCTATCCGTTCATGCAGCGGGCCTTCCTGGCGGGAATCCTCATTTCCGTCTGCGCATCGCTCCTGGGAGTGAGCCTGGTCTTGAAACGGTACTCCATGATCGGAGACGGCCTTTCCCATGTGGGCTTCGGTGCGCTCGCCGTGGCATCTGCGCTGAATCTTACGCCGCTTGCCGTGGCGGTCCCTATCGTGATCCTTGCGGCCTTTGTGCTCCTTAGGCTCAGCGAAAACGGAAAGCTCAAAGGGGATGCGGCGGTGGCCCTGTTTTCTACGGGCGCGCTTGCCATCGGCGTTATGGTGGTATCTGTGACCACAGGCATGAACGCAGACTTAAACAGCTACCTGTTCGGCTCCATCCTCGCCATGAGCAGAAGCGACGTGGTTTTGAGCGTCGCGCTGGCCGCGGTGGTGCTGATCCTGTATCTTCTGTTTTACAATCAGCTCTTTGCCGTCACCTTTGACCCTGTTTTTGCCAGGGCGACCGGGGTGAAGACCGGTTTTTTCAACGTGCTGCTCGCCGTGCTGACGGCGGTGACGGTGGTGCTCGGCATGCGCATGATGGGGGCACTTCTCATCTCCAGCCTGATCATCTTTCCCGCGCTGACGGCCATGCGCGTCTGCAGGCATTACCGCTCTGTCATCTTCACCTCCGTCATCCTTTCCGTGTGCGGCTTCGGGCTGGGAATGACCGTCTCCTTCCTGTTTGCCACGCCCGCCGGGGCCAGCATCGTGGTGGTCGATATCCTTTTTTACTGTATTTTCGCGCTGATCGGCACGGTGCGTTCCCGTTAGGCGTCCTTTTGTTCACAAGAGGACTCCTTTTCCCCAAAAACAGAAAGCCTTTCCGGCGAAAGCGAAACTCTTCCTCAGGGAAAATGGAATTCCTGTATTGCCGTTTTCCCCTGAAAATGGTACATTATCTATGTATGGTCTTTTGAAACAGAAACTTTGTGAAACGGTAACTGGGTGAGAAGTCTGAAAATAGGCCTGAGGGCCTGCTTTCAGGCGGGGATCCGCGCGGAAGCGTCGCGGTTTCTCTGCAAGCAATGCCGGATACTGATCTGGCATATGCTTCTCTGTGCAAAACGCTTAGGAATGTGAGGTAAACATGTATCAAGATGACTATAAGCGCTGGATGGAAGCGGATCTGGAGGATCCGGACCTGAAGCCGGAATTGTCCAAGATCGAAGGAAACGATGATGAGATAAAGGAGCGTTTTTTCGTCGCTCTGAAGTTCGGCACGGCAGGCCTCAGGGGCGTGCTGGGTGCGGGAACGAACCGCATGAATATCTATGTTGTCCGCCAGGCCACGCAGGGCCTTGCAAACTGGGTGAAGACCCAGGGCGGGAACCAAACGGTGGCGATCAGCTATGACAGCCGTATCAAGAGTGATGTTTTCGCCAAAAACGCGGCGGGAGTGCTGGCGGCAAACGGGATCAAAGTGAGGATTTATGATGCCCTGATGCCCGTTCCGGCGCTTTCCTTTGCCACCCGCTATTATCAGTGCAATGCGGGGATCATGGTGACGGCGTCCCACAATCCCGCAAAATATAACGGGTATAAGGCTTACGGGCCGGACGGCTGCCAGATGACGGACGATGCCGCGGCGGTCGTTTATGCGGAGATCCAGAAGACGGATGTGCTGACGGGCGCGAAATACATGCCGTTTGCGCAGGGCGTGGAGGAAGGCCTGATCCGCTTTGTGGGAGAGGACTGCAAGAGGGCGCTTTATGACGCGATCGAATCCAGGCAGGTCCGCCCCGGCCTGTGCCAAACGGCAGGACTGAAGCTGGTATATAGCCCGTTAAACGGTTCCGGTCTGATCCCGGTCACGCAGGTGTTAAAGGACATCGGGATCACGGATATCACCATCGTTCCGGACCAGGAATATCCCAACGGCTATTTTACCACCTGCAGCTATCCGAATCCTGAGATCTTTGACGCGCTGAAGGAGGGACTTGCGCTCGCGGAAAAGACGGGCGCGGACCTGATGCTTGCGACCGATCCGGATGCGGACCGCGTCGGGATCGCGATGAAGTGTCCGGACGGCTCCTACGAGCTGGTGAGCGGAAATGAAGTCGGCGTCCTCCTTCTCGATTATATCTGCGCGGGGCGCATTGAAAAAGGGACCATGCCGAAAAACCCAGTCGCTGTGAAATCCATCGTTTCCACCCCTCTGGCGGATGCGGTTGCCGCCCATTATGGCGTGGAGCTCAGAAGCGTCCTGACTGGATTCAAATGGATCGGAGACCAGATCGCCAAGCTGGAAGAAGCGGGAGAAGTGGACCGTTTTATCTTAGGATTCGAGGAGAGCTACGGATATCTTGCGGGACCGTATGTGCGCGATAAAGACGCGATCATCGGTTCGATGCTGATCTGCGAGATGGCCGCATATTACAGGAGCATCGGAAGCTCCCTGAAACAGAGGATGGAAGAGATCTACGCCCAGTACGGGCGTTACCTCAATAAGGTTGACAGCTTTGAATTCCCGGGCCTGAGCGGAATGGACAAAATGGCCGGGATCATGCAGGGCCTGCGCGAGAAACCGCTGACGGAGATTGCCGGATATAAGGTCGTTAAAGTGACGGATTATGAGAAGGCGGAGGAAACGGGGCTTCCTGCCGCAAACGTGCTGATCTATCAGTTGGAAAACAAGGAAACGGTCATTGTCCGTCCTTCCGGAACGGAGCCTAAGATCAAGGTGTACTTTACAACCCTCGGAAAGGACCTGGCGGAGGCTCAGGCTGAGAAGGATAAGCTTGCGGAGGCGCTCAAGCCGATCCTGGCATGATATTTAGATAAAATATTTCTTATATATAAAAACGGAAGGGATCCGACGCTCTGAAGATCCCTTCCGTTTTGATTTTTATGAAAATCTTATCTTTTATGGAAAGCTTATCTTACGATGAATTGAAATTCAAATTCAGCCGATGTATTTCCCCGCCAGCGCCTCCAATTTTCCAGGATTGGCGTCCTTCCATGCAAAATAGGAAAGGCCGCTGTCCGCCACCGTTTTCCCGAGCTCTACCAGGAAAGAAGGGATATCCTTCTCCAGCACAGCGCCAAGCTGTGTGCCGATACAGGCGTCCGCCTGTCCGTCGCGTCCGTTCACATGAAGGAAGAAGGCGGGCTGGGCGACCTTGTCGATCATCTTCACCGTTCCGTTGAAGCCGATGGCGCCGGTCTGATGGGTCCCGCAGGAAGAAGTGCAGCCGGAGATATGGATCTGCGGCAGGGCATCTGCGGGAAGATGCGCTTCGCGCACCGCTTTTACGCAGGCGGCCAGCAGTCCCTGGGAATCTCTGGGGCCGACCTGGCAGGTGGTGCCGCCGATGCAGCTTACTGAGGTCTCGAACAGATTTTCCGCGCCGCCTTCCGTGGCCTTCAGCACTTCCTCCGCTTCTTTTCCGGTGAGGTTGATGATGTAGACGGTTTCATCGGGAGAGAGGCGCAGCTCCACTTCGTCCATATCTTTGATCCGTTCATAGATGGAAGCAAACCAGGTGACCGGGGGCTGGCCGCCGATGGGATGGTACAGGACGCTGTAAAGCCCTTCCTGCTTCTGGGGGATCACGCGGAAGCCTTCCGCTGTGCTTCCATCACCCCGCTTTGTAAGCGGTGTTTCTGTGACGGAAAGCTTCATATCTTCACCGGAAGCAAACACCTCGTCCAACTTTTCCCGGTAAGCTTTCGCATAAGCCTCCGGCCCGCCAAGCGCTTCCTGCATATAACGCGTGCGCGCCTTAGCGCGAGATTCATAATTCCCATATGCCAGGAAGGTCAGCCACATTGCCTTGATGTAATACAGGATGTCGCTTGGCTCCACTGCTTCCGCCACGAGCACGCCCATGCGGGGATTGTTTCCCAGGCCTCCGGCGCTGTAAACGTCAAATTTTCCATCGGGACGCGCTGTGAAACCGAGGTCGCGGAAGGTCGCATGGGTGATGTTTTTCGGAGAATTGGAAAAGGCCACCTTCAATTTCCGCGGCATTTTCTGCGCGTCAATGAGGGTCATCAGATATTCCCCCGCAGCTTCCGCCCACGGAAGGGGATTGAAGCATTCCCCTTGTTCTACACCGGATAAGGGAGAGCACATGACGTTTCTGGGATAATCTCCGCCGCCGCCCAGGGTGACGATCCCCACATCGAGCGCGTCCCGCATGATCTCATAAGCCTCCTCCCCGCTCAGGTCGTGGAGCTGGATGGTCTGGCAGGTGGTAAAATGCGCCCGCTTCACCTGATGCGCTGCAATCTCGTCTGCGACGAATTTCAGCTTCTCCTTTGTGACCCGGCCAGCAGGCATGCGCAGACGCAGCATGCTTGCCTTTCCGCCCTTCTGGGCGTAGCTTCCAAACCGGCCGGAAAAGGACTTATAGGCCCCCTTGTCCATTTCCCCCGCATAGAAAGCGTCCGTCTTTTCCCTGAATTCCTTCATTTCCTCCCGAATGGAGGAAATGTCAAGCTGTTTTCTGCTTCCAGCCATTCCTTTACCTCTCTTTCTGCTGCCGGAGGGCAGCGTAATAATTTAGAGAAATTGGCCGGCAGGCCAATTTCCAGGATGAAATCCACAGGATTTCATCCGCTGTTGTTTCCTTTTGATGTTGGAAAAATTAAGGGCCCATACGGCCCAAGTGATCATCTTTATGATACGTGATAAATGGCGGGATTGCAAGCTTTTTCGATGCGGCTGTCGCCGCATATCCGGAGGAGAAGGAGCCCGGAGGTCCGCCATGCCAGCTCGAAGGCGCTGCGCGCCCTCTCGCTGCGGCTGTCGCCGTATGTCCGCTCCGTCAGGGCTTCTTCCGCAAGCAAGCTTGCTTCAGCAGCCCTGGCTGAGCGGACGCATGGCTCGTAGTTAGACATTTTCCCGTATGCGTATGTCTATGATGGTGTGGTTGTGTTCGTGGGCGGGTTTTTCGCCGGTGGCGAGGTAGGTGAAGAGGAGTTCCAGGGGGAGGCTTCCCTGGACGGCAGGCTGTTGGCAGATGGTAGCGTTGATGACGCCGTTTAAGAGCATTTCTCTGGTGGTGGGGACCTTGTCGCAGGAGATGATGGTGATGTCGGTCCGGCCTGATGCGAGGACGGCCCGGCAGCCGCCGTAGACGCCGCCAGCAGCAAAGTAGAGGGCGTTGAGGTCGGGATGTACTTTCAGCATTGCCAGGGTATTGGCATAGCTCTCCACTTCATCGTCGCTGTTTTCTTTCATGTCAAGGATCCGGATGTCAGGGTAGTGGGAACGGATGCGGTCGCGGAATCCGGCGATCCGGTCCGTGTGGCAGAGTACGCGGGAGGAACCGGTGATGATGCCGGCACGGATGGGGGGAACTGCGATCAGGTGCATCAGTCCCGCCGCGGTTTCGCCGGACCGGTAGAAATCACAGCCCACGTAGGCGAGGCGGTCAGAGTTTTCAATATCCGTGTTAGTGGTGATGACAGGAATCCCCCGGGCGCTCAGTTCGTTTATCTTATCCCGGATCAGCGGATCGTTGCAGGGGGTGAGGATGATGCCGTTCGCGCCGTCCTGTACGAGCGAATCCATGGCTGCAAGCTGGGCGGCCGGATCGAAGCCGACGCGGGTGACGGAAACGCTGCAGTTATAATCCGCAAGCTCCTGCGCTTTGCTTTCCACGCCCTGCAGGACCTCATCGAAGAAGGGATTGCCGTTGTCAAAGAGAATGACGCCGATCTTCAGGTTCCGTTTCTGGGCGGCGAGGACGATGCCGGCCCTGTTGGGACGGTACCGGAGCGCCTTCGCAATGTCCAGGACCTTCCGGGCAGTCTGGGGGCTGACCGAGCCGCGGTTGTTGAGAACGCGGTCCACAGTGCCCCTGGAGACCCCCGCCAGTTCAGCGATTTCTTTGATGGTAGCCAATTCGTATCCCTCCCTTCTTATTCCAGATGAAAATTTTCACAGATGAAAAGCAGAAATCTTTTTTCTACCGTAGCATAAACCGGCGGCAAAGTCAATTTGAAACCGCCGTAAAAACGTGTGCGTGCACTTTTTATTACAGTTCTGGAGCAGGTGGAGAGCTGTAACTTCCTAGGAAAGCGGTAAAAACAAGTTTTTTGGCAAAAGTGGAAAAGCGGATTGATTTTTTATCAAAAATCAATTATGATAAAAATAACGTGCACGAGCACGAAACAGAAAGGAAAAGAGGAAGGGAGGCGCAGCATGTTATACATAGGAGTGGACCTTGGGACCTCGGCGGTCAAGCTGCTTCTTATGGATGAGGATGGGGACATCCATCGGGTGGTGTCGAAGGAGTATCCTCTGTTTTTCCCGCAGCCCGGCTGGTCGGAGCAGCGTCCGGAGGACTGGTTTCAGAAGACGGTGGAGGGGCTGAAGGAGCTGCTTTCAGACTGCGACAGGTCGGAGGTCGCCGGCATCAGTTTCGGAGGGCAGATGCACGGCCTGGTCATCCTGGATGCGCAGGACCGGGTCATCCGTCCGGCCATTTTGTGGAATGACGGCAGGACCGGGGAGGAAACGGATTATCTGAACCGGGTGATCGGAAAGGATAAGCTTTCCGAATATACGGGAAACATCGCGTTTGCGGGCTTTACCGCGCCTAAGCTTTTATGGGTGAAAAAGCATGAGCCGGAACATTTTGCGGCGATCGAAAAGATCATGCTTCCCAAGGATTATCTGGCCTACAGGCTGTCAGGCGTACATTGCACCGATGTATCGGATGCTTCCGGCATGCTTCTGTTTGATGTGAAGAACCGCTGCTGGTCGAAGGAGATGTGCGAGATTTGCGGAATCCGAATGGACCAGCTCGCAAAGGTGTATGAAAGTTATGAGGTGGTGGGAACGCTGCTTCCGCAGATCGCAAAGGAACTGGATCTTCCGGAGGGCGTGAAGGTGATCGCGGGGGCCGGGGACAATGCGGCTGCAGCCGTAGGCACGGGCACCGTAGGAGATGGAAAGTGCAATATCTCCTTGGGCACCAGCGGGACGATCTTCATTTCCTCCCGGCATTTCTGCGTGGATGAGCATAATGCGCTCCATGCCTTTGCCCATGCCGACGGGACCTGGCATCTGATGGGATGTATGCTCAGCGCAGCTTCCTGCAATAAGTGGTGGATGGACGATATCCTCGGCACGTCGGATTATGCGGGAGAGCAGGCCGCCATTACGAAGCTGGGAGAAAACCGCGTGTTTTTCCTTCCCTATCTGATGGGGGAGCGTTCTCCGCACAACGATCCGAACGCCAGAGGAACCTTCATCGGCATGACAATGGACACATCCCGTGCGGATATGACCCAGGCAGTGCTGGAGGGCGTGGCATTTGCGCTCCGTGATTCCTTTGAGGTGGCAAAGTCCCTGGGGATCAGGATCGAAAAGACCCGGATCTGCGGAGGCGGGGCAAAGAGCCCGCTCTGGAGGCAGATCATTGCGAATGTCCTCGGCATCCCAGTGGAGCGGATCGCCAGCGAGGAAGGGCCGGGCTACGGCGGAGCGATCCTGGCCGCGGTAGGCTGCGGCGCGTTTGAAAGCGTGGAGGAAGCGGCGCGGAAGCTGGTGAAGGCAGCGGGAACAGATGAGCCTGACGCTGTTCTTACGGCAGAATATGAAGCCAGGTATCAGCAGTTCAGGCAGATATACCCTGCGTGCAGGCAGCTGTTTGATCAGCTTGTTTTTTAAGATAAAGGAGGAAGATTGAAAATGAAATTACAGAAGGTAACGGATCCTGCATTTAAGAAATACGGGAAAATTGTGGAAAACGTGGACTTTACAGAGCTGGTAGAGGAACTGCAGAAAACGCCCTGCCCGGAGAAGGTGGTATATGTGCCCAGCGTGGAGCAGCTTGAAGCGCTCCCAGTCTATCAGGCGCTTCAAGATGTGACTTATGGTGAGATGCCTATCCAGATCGGTTATTGCAATGGAAACAATGTGTATCTGAACGCGCTGGAATACCACAGGACTTCTGAGATCGACGTGGCGGCAAATGATCTGATCCTGCTTCTGGGACAGCAGCAGGACGTAGAAGAAGGCGATATTTACGACACGGCGAAGGTGGAGGCATTCCTTCTGCCAGCGGGCGTTGCAGTAGAGCTGTATGCCACAAGCCTGCATTACGCGCCCTGCAATGCGTCGGAGGAAGGGTTCCGCTGCGCGATCGTGCTTCCGGACGGGACCAACCAGTCGCTGGATGAGAATCATTATGCGGGCGGCGAGGATAAACTGATCACTGCCAAGAACAAATGGCTGATCGGACATCCGGAAGGCGGCCTTCCTGAGGGAACCCATCTGGGGCTGAAGGGAGAAAATCTCTGCGTGAAGGATCTGGAACGCTGAAAACCGTTTTCATATTAAAAATGTTTTTACATTTCAAATGCGGCATACAGGCTGCGGAAAGGAAGAAGCATATGAATAACATGCCAAAAGAAAAAATTGCGATCGTGGCGGTCAGTCGTGACTGCTTCCCCATGGATCTGTCCGTATCCAGAAGGAAGGCTGTGGTCGAAGCTTACACGAAAAAGTACGGAGAGGGACTCTACGAGTGCCCTGTCTGCATCGAAAATGAGATTGATATGAGAAAGGCCCTTGCAGACGTGAAAGCCGCTGGCTGCAACGCGATCGTAGTCTATCTCGGAAATTTCGGCCCGGAGACACCGGAGACGCTTCTGATCAAGGAATTTGACGGACCGGCAATGGTGATCGCCGCCGCTGAGGAGACCGGTGACAACCTGGTGGGTGGAAGAGGCGACGCTTACTGCGGCGTGCTGAACGCCAGCTACAATCTGAAGCTGAGAAACCTGAAAGCCTATATCCCGGAATATCCGGTAGGAACGGCAGAGGAATGTGCGGATATGATCGCGGACTTCGCTCCTGTAGCAAGGGCGGTCATCGGTCTGCACAGCCTGAAGATCATTTCCTTCGGCCCCCGTCCGAGAGATTTCATGGCCTGTAACGCCCCCATCAAGCAGCTTTACAACCTGGGCGTTGAGATCGAGGAAAATTCCGAACTGGATCTGTTTGAAGCCTTTAATGATCACGCGGGGGATGAGAGGATCCCTTCCGTAGTCGCCGACATGGAAGCGGAGCTTGGGACCGGAAACAAGAAGCCTGAGATCCTCCCCAAACTGGCACAGTACGAGCTCACGCTGCTTGACTGGATCGAGGAACATAAGGGGAGCAGGGAATATGTGGTCGTCGCCGGAAAATGCTGGCCTGCATTCCAGACTCAGTTCGGCTGCGTGCCCTGTTACGTGAACAGCCGTCTGACAAAGCGCGGCATTCCGGTATCCTGTGAGGTCGATATCTACGGCGCTCTGAGCGAATTTATCGGAACTGTTGTGAGCCAGGATGCGGTTACGCTTCTGGATATCAACAACACTGTGCCTGCGGACATGTACCAGTCCGAGATCGCAGGAAAATACAGCTATACCCAGAAGGATACCTTCATGGGCTTCCACTGCGGCAATACGCCGTCCAGCAAGCTTTCCTTCTGCGAGATGAAGTATCAGTTCATCATGGCGAGAAGCCTTCCTGAAGAGGTGACCCAGGGCACCCTGGAAGGGGACATCATCCCTGGACCGATCACCTTTTACCGCCTGCAGAGCACGTCCGACAATAAACTGCGCGCCTATATCGCGCAGGGCGAGGTGCTTCCTGTGGCAACCCGTTCCTTCGGCGGGATCGGCATCTTCGCTATTCCGGAAATGGGTCGTTTCTACCGTCATGTCCTCATCGAGAAAAATTACCCTCATCACGGAGCGGTAGCCTTCGGACATTACGGAAAGGCGCTGTACGAGGTGTTCAAATATGTCGGCGTGGAGCTTGACGAGATCAACTTCAATCAGCCTAAGGGAATGCTGTATCCTTCTGAAAATCCGTTTGCGTAAAATCTAATAAAACAGCACTGAATAATAAGGCCCGTCATACCGGCAATGTTCCGGTCTGGCGGGCCTTATTCTGCAATGCGCCTGAAGGCTCATATTTCATCCTTTCAATTTCAGTGCGGTAAGAATGAGGTCATAAATAATCTGTTGCTCTTGTGGCTGAAGATCGGAGAGAAGATAGGAAATTCTATCGGGAATATAATTTTCTGTCTCCTGATCGCTGTAAGTAACATTGGAAAAAAGCTGTTCAATGGGAATACCGAGTCCAACTGCAATTTTCATGACGCTTTCTACGGTAGGATTCTTTTCTCCCCGTTCCAATTGTCCTATGTAAGTGGGGTGCAGGTCACATTTCTCTGCGAGAGCCTCCTGACTCAGCTTTTTCTGCTTACGAAAGCCCCGGATCCTGCGGCCGATGATCTTGCTGATATCTTCCATTTTTGATTTGACTCCCTTTGTTTTGGAAACGCCTCCCCTCAAATTTTTTGATATATATTGTCATTTAGTGGAAAAAAGCGCTATAAATATACACTATAAATATAGAAGATTTATTTCAACATACTATTGACCTTATTTCTGAATATTTAGGTACTATAAATATTGAAAAACAAATTATAATATCAATAGTATCAAAAAGTAGTAGATAATAGAGAGGCTGAGATATAAATTACAGACGCAAAAGAAAGGCGGAAAAACGGCGGTCCCATTGTGACAGATAATCACACAAATGGGTGAATTTTCATGGATAAATCTCGGAAGAAAGCTTGACTTTATTTTGATAGAAATATATACTATAGGCACAAAGAGAATGAAATATAAATACTATAGATATTCTTTTCGGAAATTTTTCCGAATGAATATAGAAAACAAAAGCTCTTTTAGAGGCAAGGAGGAATCTACAATGATCAAGATCAAATCCATGAAAAAGGTGCTGGCAGCAGCACTGGCTCTGAGCCTGGTAATGGCTCCTGTTGTTGGAGCGAGTGCCAGCAGCACGAGTAGCAGGCCGGTATCCGGAAACAGTGCTTCCGGAACAACGACAACGGCGTCTGCTACGTCCGTTTCCACTGCTGAAGCGGCAGAAATTCCTGTAACCAGCAGCGTTACCGTGAATGGCTCCACGCTTACCACTACTATCAGAGGTGCGTACATGTCCCAGACGATTCCCGGAACGGTGGTCATGACCGCAAGGGACACCATTGCTGCAAATTATGGACTGGGAGCAGGCGAACAGCCTTATGCTCGCGTTTATGACATCACTGAAAGCAACAGCCCGGCAGCTCTGGCAAGCATTAATGCTGCGGCAGACGCAATTGGCGGAACAGTTGTTGCTACTGTAAATGTAGAGCTGGGCAAGCTGGCTGGCGGAAGGTTTGAACTTCTGGCACAGGACGGCGCTCCGATCACCATGGTATTTGGAATTCCCCGCACTGCGGTTCGCGCAGGTTATGCTTATGCAATGATCTGTGTACGTCCTGGCGGAGCGGTTGAGATCCTTCCGGATCAGGATCTGGATCCCAACACGGTAACCTTCGCAACGACCGGTGGACTCGGCGCTTATGCAATGGTTATGTATCCGGCGGCTTAATTGCTCACAGGAAACAAACATAGGAAAGCCGATTGCTTTCGGATAGGAGGCAAATCGCAAGGATATGCTGGGAGACGGCGGACAGGCTGTTTCCCAGTATGTTTGAAAAGGCTGAAAAAATGCTGGATACTTTAAGAAAAAAAAGTGAAAGATGTTATCTCGCTGCTGTACTCCTGTTATGTTTCTGTCTGGAACAGTATGGCGTGATGGGGCTGTTTGGATTCTCGGTTTTCCCGGATGAATTCGGTTACTGGGCTCCTGCAGCAGAACTGCTGGGATGGGACTGGTCACAGACATCATCTCTTGGTTCTTATTATTCGTTTGGATATGCATTGATTCTTCTTCCGGTTCTTGGGCTGGTAAAGGATTCCATCCTGGCTTACCGGACGGCTGTATTTTTGAATGTTGTATTCATGGGGGTCGGACTTTGTCTGATGCTCTGGTTGGTAAAACGTCTTTTCCCCGAACTAAAGGGAAAAAGAGCAGTTTTTATCAGCGCCATAGCTGTGATCTGCCCGCCATGGATTTTTTATATGCAGTGTACGATGACCGAAGCAATGCTCTTGTTTACTTATCTGTTGGTCTGCACACTGTTGTATCGATTCCTTGAAAAACCCGGAGCGGTTTCCGCCTGCTTTCTGGCGGGGGCGCTTGTTTATCTGTATACATTGCATATGCGCTCTATCGGCACCCTGGCGGCCGGAGCGCTGACTCTCCTGGTATGGCTGCTTTTGAACAGGAATGGAAAACAGAAGCGGAGCATAGTGCTGGCCTGTATTTTCCTGGTCCTTCTGTTTTCGGCGGCTTTTTTGATAAAAAACGGTGTGATACAGCGGCTGTACTATATGACATCCGCAGAGACGATCAGTTATAACGATTATTCCGGACAGTGGGAAAAGGTTTTCTATATTTTCAGTCCGGATGGGATCAGAGCCTTTCTGACAGGAACAGCGGCAAAGCTTCTTTACCTGGGAGTATCCACTTTTGGTCTGGCATACTGGGGACTCTGGAATATTGGAACGAGGGCTTTCCAGGTGCTGAGCCGGTCTTGGAGGCGGAAAGAGAAAATAAAAAACACGGATTTTATCTGGCTGTTTCTGTTCCTTTCTGTATTGGCACAGCTTTTTGTTGCAGTTTTTTATACGATCGGAAGCGCGGACGTCGGGAACAAGAGACTGGATCTCTTCGTTCACGGCCGGTACGATGAACTGATCGTCCCGATCCTGACAGCCGCTGGCCTGCAGCGTCTTCTTACCAGCCGGAAGGGATGGCTGGGCGCCGGGATATACGCAGGTCTGATGAGCCTGTTTACCATAAGCAGTGCATGGATCGCACAGCGGTCGATGATGACGAATGTACATGGCTATTTCATGGTAGGGATGAGCTATCTGCTGGAAGATGAAAATCTTCAGCCGGTTTCTTTCCTCTGGAAGGCGCTCTGCTTAGGCTGTGTGCTGATGCTGGTGGTTACAGCCATTACCGAAATGATAAGAAAGCGCAAGCAGATGGAATGGCTTCTCTTGATCGTGCTGTTTGTTCAGGTGATGCTGGGCCTGCATGCCAGCCAGCATTATCTTTACATCGGAAATTCCTATGGATATGGCGACGTGATCATGGCGGATAAGGTGTTGGAACACCTGGACGGAGATGGACAGGACCGTGTGATCCACATTTATGAAGGAGATACTCCCTATATTGAACAGGTGCAGTTCCGGCTCCGGGATATCCGGGTGGAGGTCTGGAATGCGCGGGAAGCGGAGATTGACCTGGAGGAGCTGAAACCGGAGGACAAGGTGATCGTACAGCATATGAGCGGCCTGGAGGAGGAGCTCGGGAAGCTGTATGAAAAAAGCTGGACGTCAGGCCATTTGAGCCTGTTTTATAACGAATGAAGAAAGGGGAACGGTTATGAAGCTGATCATCCAGATTCCATGCTATAACGAAGCGGAAACCCTGGAGGTGGCGCTGAACGATCTGCCAAAGAAGCTGGACGGAGTGGATGAGATCGAATACCTCATCATCAATGACGGAAGCCATGATAATACGGTGGAGGTCGCAAAAAAATGGGGTGTGCATCATGTGGTGAATTTCAAGCAGAATAAGGGCCTGGCAAAAGGATTTGTTGCCGGCCTGGACGGGTGCCTGAGGTGCGGCGCGGACATCATCGTCAATACGGATGCGGACAATCAATATCGCGGTGAGGACATTGCAACGCTGATCAAGCCGATCCTGGATGGAGAGGCGGATATGGTGATCGGGGAAAGACCGATCGATTCAACGGAACATTTTTCTTATGTCAAGAAAAAGCTTCAGCACTTTGGAAGCTGGGTGGTACGCAAAGCTTCCAATACCGACATCCCGGATGCGCCGAGCGGTTTCAGAGCCTTTTCCAGGGAAGCAGCCATGCGCATGAACGTGGTGAACGACTATACCTATACACTGGAAACCATCGTTCAGGCAGGGCGGGAAAAAATAGCGATCACCAGCGTGCCGATCCATACGAACGCAGAGCTTAGGCCTTCGCGGCTTTTTAAGAGCATCTGGGGCTATGTGAAAAAATCTGTTCTTACGATCCTGCGCGCTTTTATGATGTATAAGCCTCTGATGTGCTTTACGATCCTCGCGATCCCGAGCACCGTGGTCGGACTGGGGATCGGGATCCGGTTCCTGTATTTCCTGGCGAATGGGACGGGAAATGGACACATTCAGTCCCTGATCCTGGCATGTACGCTGATCATTATCGGCTTTCTTACCTTCATGATCGGGCTGGTGGCGGATGTGATCGCGGCAAACCGGAAGATCCTGCAGGATGTGCAGTATCATGTCAAGCGGATGGAATATGAGAAAGAAATGCCGGAAGAGGAAAACAGGAAGGATACGGGGAAAGGACTGCTCTATTTTGATCCCGGAATGGGAGAAAATGCGGCGGTAAAATAGTTTCTGACCGTATTTTAAAACGGAAATCCGATAGAACAGAAGAAAGGCTGGTTGTAGGAAAATGAAAATAACAGTTGGGGAAAAAGCGGCTGCTGCAGTGATATCCATGGTGCTTCTGGCATGCTGTTTTCAGGTCATGGAAGGCAAGGCGCAGGAAGCTGAAAATACAGGAGAAGCGGAGCAGATAACTTCCGCTCAGGTAACGGAAGAGAGCGGCGATACGTCAGTAAATTTACAGGGAAGCCTGATGATGCTTACAGAGGATGTGGGAGCCCGGGAAGAACCCAGGGAAAGCGCCGCAGTTGTGGTGGAGCTGCCGCAGGGCTCTCAGCTTCTGGTGACAGGGGAAGACAACGGCTGGTATCAGATCTTCTATCAGGGAAAAACGGCTTATGTTCCTTCTGATGCGGCAGTCGCTTCCACAGAGGTAGATCAGGAAGCGCTGGATCAGGAGATGCAGAAGGCGGAGGAGGAAGGCGCCGCGTTTGTGGAATCGCTGGAAACGCAGAGAACGGCAGCGCAGCGCTCGCGGATCTGGCAGATCGTGATCATTGTGCTGATCGTGGCGGTATTTCTAACCGGCGTGGTATCAGCGGTGAAGAGCTCGAAGGCGGATAAGGGGAAAGAGACAAAGGAAAAGAATGGACATGAGCAATGAAGCAAGAAAGGAAAAAATCGTTCTGATTGGTCCTGTATATCCCTATAAAGGCGGAATCTCTCATTATACCGGTATGATGTACCGGGCCTTATCCAAAAAATATCAGACTTATATGGTGAGCTATTCTTTTCAGTATCCCAAATTGCTGTATAAGAAGGAACAGAGAGATTACACCAATGACAGCTTTCGTGTAGAAGATACCAAATATTGGATCCATACGGCAAATCCGGTGAATTGGATACATGCCGCTTCAAAGATAAAAAAACTGCAGCCGGATCTGGTTATCATACAGTGGTGGCACCCCTATTTTGCGCCGTGTTATTGGACGCTGACCCGGATGCTTGGAAAGTTAAAGATCTTATTTGTATGTCACAATGTGTTTCCCCATGAACGTTTCCCCATGGACAGAATGCTGACAAAAATGGTCCTGAAAAGAGGAAATGCGTTTATCGTTCAGTCGGGAAAGGATGCAAAGGATCTGCAGACGATCCTTCCCGGCGCAAAATATGAGCAGGCGGTTCATCCAACATACAACGCTTTCAAGTTTGAAAATATGTCGAAGAAAAAGGCAAGGGAACTGCTGGATATCACAGAGAAGGAAAAAGTTCTCCTGTTCTTTGGGTTCGTGAGAGAGTATAAGGGGCTGAAATATCTGATCCAGGCTCTGCCCCGCATCACAGAGAAGTGTGAAGATGTTCGGCTGTTTGTTGTCGGGGATTTTGGCAGTGCGGAAAACAGAGAAGTTTATGAGAAACTGATGGAAGAAAATCAGGTGAAAGATTTCGTTACAATCTGCGATGGCTATATTCCTGACAGGGAGATTGAAAAGTATTTTGCGGCCTGCGACCTGGTGGTTTTGCCTTATGTCAGCGCTACCCAAAGCGGGATCGTTCAGATCGCTTATGGTTTTGAGAAGCCGGTTGTGGTGACAAATGTGGGCGGGCTGCCGGATGTGGTGGAAGACGGGAAGACAGGTTATGTGGTGGAACCGGAAAATCCTGTGGCCCTGGCGGATGCGGTTGTGCGGTATTTTGCAGAGAATCGGGAAGAAGAGTTTGAGGAGAATGTGAAAAAGGAAGCTTATCGTTTTGACTGGGATCGGATGGTTGAGACGGTAGAGAGGCTGAATCAGGGATGAAAAAAATTGTTATTTCTGGAGCAAATGGATTTATTGGGTCCTGGCTGATAAAAGGACTGAGCCAAAAAGGACAATATCAGATATGGGCTCTGGTTCGCAAAAACAGTAATATTTCCAATATATTCGGTATAGAAGATGTCAATATTGTTAAAGTAGATTATGATAATACGGAATGCCTGGAAGAAATACTGCTGGGAAAAGATGTATTTATTCATCTGATCGGGCAAATGGGAGCATATGGAATCTCGGAAGAAATATATGAAAAAGTAAATATTGAGTTAACAGAAAAAATGCTTGCATTGTGTGAAAAAAGCGGAGTAAAGCAGTTCATATTCTGCAGTACGCCTGGCGTACAGGGCTTTGGACACAGGCTGGCAAAGGAAGAAGATGCATATGCACCAAGAAATCCGTATGAAAAAACAAAGATGCAGGCGGAACTTTCCATTATTAAATTTTGCCATGGGGCATCAATAAAGTATACCATTATCAGACCGGATTTTGTATATGGTCCCGGAGATTATCGAAGGGTTAAAATGTACAGAAATATACAAAATAAGAAATTTGTTTTGACAACCAGTGGGAAATCTTATCTGCATCCGACTTATATTTTGGATGTGGTACAGGGCTTTGAAAAGTCAATAGGCAATCAGAATGCATTTAATGAAATATTTAATATATCGGCAGAGAAAGATGTTACGGCTCTGGAATATTTAAATGCAATAGCAGATTACGTACAAAGCAGTTTAATTCATATTAATGTGGGATATGGTCTATCTATTCTGTCAGCGGGAATGATTGAGCTTTTTTATAAATTTTTCTCAAAAAAAGAAGCGTTTGTGTCGAAAAATAAAATTGACTTTTTGTCAATTGATCATAGCACATGTAATGAGAAAGCAAAAGAAAAGATTGATTATCATCCGGAATTTCCCATTCGAAAAGGGATGTCGGCAACAATAGAATGGTGCAGACAGGAAAATTTACTGAATTGAGAGGACAGACGACTGATGAAAAAGAGTGATTTATTTACAATATTAATGCCGTACTTATTTAGTTATAAAATGAACAGATGGTTTGGAATAAATCATTTTCAGCCAATGACTTTAACATATTCTGTGACAGCAGCATGCCAGTCAAGATGTAAAACATGTCAGATCGGTGAAATGTTCTGCCAGGATCCTAAGCGTGCGGAAAAAGATCTGAAGCTGGATGAGATTGAAAAAATTTTTTCTTCAATGAAACCTGTTTATTTCTTCAATATGAGTGGGGGTGAACCTTTTTTAAGAAAAGATTTACCGGAAATCGTGGAACTGGCATGTAAATATTTAAAGCCGCGTATCATTCATACCCCTACGAACGCTATTTTGACGGACCGCATCATTGAAAATACGGAAAAAATCATTCAGATAGTAAGAAAATATAATCCGGATGTTCCTTTCACAGTAAAACCATCCATAGATGGAGTTGGAGAACTTCATGATGAGATCAGAGGCGTAAAAGGAAACTTTGAATGTCTGTTAAAAACAATAGATGGACTGAAAAAACTGGAAGATAAATACGATAATTTTCACCTGGAGCTGGGAACTGTTATTTCCAATTTTAATGTGGATCATCTGGATGAAATAGAAGATTTTGTGCATTCTTTAGGCGTAGAGAGTTATCGAAATGAGGTGGCAGAATGCAGAACAGAATTTTTTAATATAGGAGATCCTATTACGCCTCCAGCAGAAATTTATCAGAAGCTGATCAAGGATTTTGCCAGAAAAGTTGAGGATAATATAGCTTCAAAAAGAGGATTGGCAAAAATTACGGAAGCAATGCGTGTTGTCTATTATGATCTGGCAGGAAAGATTCTTAAAGAAAAGAGACAGGTAATACCCTGTTACGCGGGAGTTTCCAACGTACACATCAATTTTGACGGCGGTGTGTGGCCATGCTGCGTTCTGGGCTATGAAAAAGAAATGGGAAATCTGCGGGAGTATGGGTATGATTTTCAGAAACTTTGGTATTCCCCAAAAGCGAAAGAAGTCCGTAAATATATAAAAGGGAAAAACTGTGCATGTCCATTGGCAAATCAAGCATATAGTAATGAATTGCTGCATCTGCCGACTTTAATTAAAGCAGGAATTAAAATGATCGAGTTCAGTAGGAAATAAGGATGAAAGATATACTGATAAGTTATATTGTGCCGGTATATAATGCGGAAAAATATGTTGAAAAATGTGTACGAAGTATCATGCAGCAGAGGGGGGCTGATATAGAGATTATTCTGATAGATGACGGCTCCAAAGATTCTTCAGGACATATATGCGATTTACTAGCGGAAGAAGATTCAAGAATACAAGTAATCCATCAGGAGAACAGAGGACATGGTGAGGCCAGAAATATTGGAATAGCTGCAGCTAGAGGGAAATGGATTAGTTTTGTAGATGATGACGATTGGCTTGAGGAAAATACACAGGAGTTATGCATTCCCTACTTCAGTGAAGGGACGGATGTGGTGCTGTTTGGGAAAAGGGATATTTATCGTAATAGAGAAAAAGAACATGCGCTGAAGACGAATTGTGAATCGGTAGAATTTTCCGATGATAAAGATTTGAGAGCTTTACAGAACAGCGTTTTAGATTATTATTATCATTATAATCCCCAGTTCGGAGAACTGACATTGGGGGTTCCTTGGGGAAAATATATAAGAGCTTCGTTGTTTGAGGGGGATGATTGCCGTTTTGTAGAAGGGTATGGAGAGGATAGGCCTTGCCTTTTTTTGATTTTTTTCACAGCTAGAAAAGTTGTGTATGTAAATAAGATATTATATAACTACAGAATTCATACTTCAACGATGAGGAAATATCTGCCAAATGCAGAGGAAAACTATCAAACTGCCATAATTAAAATGCATGAAATTGTTGGAAGATTTCTGGATGGGCATGATGAACCAGATTTGCAGATATCTTTGTATGCATATGACATTGCAAATTTTTCGTATTTTGTAATGCAGGATTATTGTAACAGAGATAATCCTAAAAACTACAAAATGAGAAAAAAAGATTTTTTACGGGACAGAAGCAATAAGATTTTTGAGCAGGCATTTTATAGGGGATGCATGAATTATCTTCCGTTTAGAAGAAAATGCTTGGCTTTAATGATAAAGTACAGAATGTTTTTCTTCATCAATATTATGTCAAAAATGAACAGATTATTTGAAAAAGTTTATTGTACACGTTCTGACTGAAAGGTTTGTTATGAAAATAATAGCATTTTATCTGCCGCAATTTCATGAGATTGAAGAGAATAATATATGGTGGGGAGAGGGATTTACAGAATGGACTAATGTAAAAAAGGCGATTCCTCTATATAAGGGACATAGGCAGCCTAGAATTCCATATAAAGCTTTTTATTACAATTTACTTGATTTGCAGACCCTGAAATATCAGGCAAAACTAGCTGGTGAATATGGAATAAGTGGATTTTGTTATTATCATTACTGGTTTAATGGAAAGCTTCTGTTAGAAAAGCCTGTGGAATTATTGTTGAAAAATGAAGATATTGATATACAATTTTGTTTCTGCTGGGCAAATGAACCGTGGACGAGATCATGGGACGGAAAAAACAGGAAAATTATTATGCCTCAACAATATGGTGGAATGGAGGACTGGGAGAAACATTTCAATTATCTTCTACCATATTTTAAGGATCATAGGTACATAAAAATGGATAATTGTCCGATGTTTATATTGTATAAATCAGAAGATATAAAACAATGTGGACAAATGATCGATTTTTTTAACAGAAGATGTAGGGAGTATGGTTTTAATGGAATTTATATTGCTGAAGAGATAAACGGTTCGCAAAAAAAACCTGTATATCAAAATTCTCGGGCAGTGGTAGAATTTGAACCAAGTTATGTGATTAACGACTATAATAACGTTGCTTTGATGTTGGTTAAAGCCATAAGGGAAATCAGAAAAAATATTTTCCATCGACCAATTTTTTTTTCATATGATCGTCTGTGGAAAAAAATCTTAAAAGAAAAACTTGAATTTTCAAACAAGCAGATTTTTTTTGGAGCTTTTGTCGATTGGGACAATACACCGCGTAGAGGGAAAAAGGCAACCGTGGTGAGAGGCTATAGCAGGGAAAAGTTCGAAAGATATATGCGCCTATTAATTAAGAAAGCAGAAGAGAAGGGAGGAGAATACCTCTTTATAAATGCCTGGAATGAATGGGCGGAGGGTGCTTATCTAGAACCAGATGAATGTTGGGGATTTCAAAAATTAAGTATAATCAAAAAAGTATTAGCGGAAATACAGAAAGAGGAACTAAATTAATGGTTGCGAAGAAGGTGGCTATTTTTACATGGTATAACGAGGACAGAAACTGTGGGCAGACACTCCAGGCATATGCCCTGCAGAAAGCGATTGAAAGGGAAGTTAGTGATACAAGTACCATAATCATTACATATCGTAATGATGTAAGAAAGAGAATCTATAGAAATTGGATTTTATATCCTTTACGAAGATGGCTGAGAATGGATAGCCGGATGAGAAAGAGACAAAAGAAATTTGATACGTTTATTGCGGAATATATGAAAGTGTCAAAACCATTTTACAGAAAATCACAGATTTTGAATTATTTAAGAAAAGAAAACATATTGAATCTAGTAGTAGGGAGTGACCAGGTTTGGAATCCACAACGTAAACTGGATGATGTATATTTACTTAATTTCGGAAATGGATTTCATAAAATGTCTTATGCATCAAGTATGATGAGCCCTGATTTGGAAATGAAATATCGGAATGAATTAATAAAAGCGAGTAGATATCTGGATGATTTTGAATTTATTTCTGTAAGAGAAAAAAGTGCTGCAATAATGCTGAAAAAATATGTTCATAAAAGGATAACTAATGTGTTGGATCCAGTTTTTCTTTTGAATCGTGCAGAATGGGAAAAAATAGAAAAAGATCCAGGAATGGCAGGAAAAAAGTATATATTAGTGTATTGTTTGGGAGAAACGGAACGATGTAAGAATGTAGTAGAAAAAATAGAGCAACGTATGGAGAATGATATTCAGATTTTATACATGGATGTGGATCAAAAAAATGAAATCCCGGATAATTGGAATAGAATTTTTAATATTGGTCCGGCTGAATTTATATGGCTGGTAAATCATGCAGAATATGTGTGCTGTGATTCATTTCATGGTACGGCATTTTCAATTATATTTGAAAAAAATTTTTTTGTAGTGCCGTCAATTAGAACATTTGCTTCAAATATGTATCGTGTAACTGACTTGTTAGACATTCTACATGTAAAAGATCGATATATTGAAACAGAGAAATTTCCAGAATTGAAAGCAGATTATGGGAGTATAAATATCCGCTTAAAAGAAGAAATGGAGAAATCGAGAGAATGCCTGAGGTATATTCTCGAAACGAATGTTTGAAAAATGCAAGGATATAGTAAACTTTACAATAATATAAAAGTACTGATGATAGGAAATTTTTTGTCAAAGATACTGTCAGTTATATTGATTCCTGTTTATACCAGTCAGTTGACAACGGAAGAGTATGGTGTAGCAGATCTGATATCAGTAACAGTAGATTTATTGTATCCCTTGCTTACTATGACAATTTATGAGGCTGCACTTCGTTTTCTTCTGAAAGATAAAAATGATAAGAAAGAAATTTTAACAGTCGGTTTGGTCATCACTGCAGGTGCATGTGGCCTTGTTTGTATTCTTGCAGTATTTATCACAGATATTATTCATATAGAAAAATATTATATACTATTCTGCCTCTATTTTGCTAGTGTAGCGTTAAAAAGTTTGTTTACTTATTATTCCAAAGGGCTGGAAGAAATCAATACACTTATGCTAGGGGGAGTTATTAATACCGTTACTTTCTTGCTTTCAAACATTCTGCTTATTGTGGTCATGAAGCTCGGGGTAAAAGGATATCTTGTCTCTTTTATTCTTGCAAATTTTGTAACATGTTTTTTTATCCTGTTCAGGTTGAATATCCGAAAAATATTATTTCCGTTTTCAGGGATTAAAATGCCTATATTGAAAGAGATGCTGAGGTATTCTATTCCACTGATGCCAAATTCAATGAGTTGGTGGATTAGCAACTCTTCAGACAGATATATTCTGAATTATTATCATGGAGCTGCGGTAGGCGGATTATATGCTACAGCATATAAAATACCTACTTTTGTCAGTATGTTTTCAGATATATTTATCAGTGCGTGGCAAATATCAGCTGTTGAAAAATTTGGAAGCAAAGAATCCATTTCTTTTTATCGAACTGTTTACCGGATGTATTCGTCAGTTTTATGTATCTGTTCGGCAACTATAATTATAACCAGTAAAATTATTTCTTTTCTGCTATTTCAAAAAGACTTTTTTATTGCATGGAAATTTGTTCCTTTTTTAGCGGTTGCGGTTGTTTTTAGTGGTATAGGGACATTTGTTGGAAGTATTTTTACATCTTCCATGAAAACCGGGTTTCTCTTTTTTTCAACAGTAACTGCAGCAGTTTTAAATATTATATTAAATATTTGCCTAATTCCTCAATTTAATGGGTATGGGGCGGCATTTGCAACGATAATCAGTTATGTGGTAAATTGGATTATGCGAATTCAGATGTCAAAAAGGATTATTAATATGAGATTAATCTGCATGAAGGAGATTTTTTCTTATATTCTGATTATAGTATTGGCATTTATCTGTATTGGAGAATATTTTAGTCCTGCCACGGTGGTTTATGTGTTGATTGTATTTTTAAATCGCGGTGTGTTAGTGGACGCTTTTCAGATGTTCAGAAAGAAGATGAGGGTATAATAATGAGAATACTGATTGATATGACTTCGGTTCAGCCTGCAAATGGAATACAGACAAATGGAGGAGGAGAATATGCATACAGAATCTTTTATGAACTCCTTCAGAACGTTCATGAAAGCATAAGAGAAATTCACGTCATGTTATCCCAAAAAAAGGGAAAAAATGTAAAAACTTTGCGATTGTGTCAGGAATTTCATATTGTATTAAAGTATTATTCTAACTTGACTGAATTTGAAGATGTTATTAATAACGGAAATTATGAAAAGATTTTTTTCCCAGTCTGCTATCCTGAATATTCTGAAATGAAAATAAATCGGAATCTTAAAGTGATTGCTGTGATCCATGATTTGAGCCTTATGCAGGAACTTATGATTGAGAAAAGAAGTAATGCATATATGATAAGAAATATAAAAGGCTTTTTTCGGCATATGTTTGTTATATTTTTTGGAAATATATTTGTAAGGGAATTAAAAGAAAAACATAGGCAACTATTTAATTTGAGCGATTACATGAAAATAATAACGGTTTCTTACTATAGCCGAAATGTAATGGAATTTTTGCTGGAAAAGAAGGTGGATTATGTATTATATACGCCTTCTAAAAAGCGGATAT
The DNA here is from genome assembly GCA_019118445.1 of Candidatus Eisenbergiella merdipullorum. Classification (GTDB taxonomy): domain Bacteria; phylum Bacillota; class Clostridia; order Lachnospirales; family Lachnospiraceae; genus Eisenbergiella; species Eisenbergiella merdipullorum. Next base: position 39,172 of record DWYY01000072.1, read on the forward strand.
ATGAATATGACACTGATGAAAAAAATATTTTGAAGAAGTTGAATGTAGAGGAAGATAAATATTTTTTGCTTATAAATGCAAGTAGATGGCTAAAAAATAATTTGAGGGTGATAAAAGTTCTTGACAGGCTGTTCAGCACTTCGGTTTTGGAAAACTTGCATAATATGAAAGTTCTGGTCTGTGGGATAACACCAAAGTATTTGAGTTTTTATCAAAAGAAAATAAAAAATAAAAATCATTTTATACTTACAGATTTTGTAGAGGAAGAAGAACTGGAGGTTTTATATAAAAATGCGTTTGCATTTGTTTTTCCCTCCCTGTTAGAAGGATTCGGAATGCCGCCTTCAGAAGCCTTAAAGTATGAAACTATGTGTTTATGTTCAACAAGTACTTCTTTGCCTGAAATATATAGAGATTCAGTCATTTATTTTGAGCCGGAGAATGATACTTCAATTGCGGTATCTGTTACAAGTCTGTTTGATATAGAATATGTTAATATGGTAAGGAAGAGAATTCATTATTGTACACAGATGCTGAGAGAAAAGCAGGAACATGATTTGAAAAAAATATGCGAAATGATTTTGGAATAAACAGTTTATTTTGAGGGACATATGAAACTTGGAAAAAAGGAAATAGTAACTATAATAGTATTTAATATTCTTCTGATTGTTTATGGATTGATTCATATTAATGAAATGTATGGTCTTACGATAGGCGTGGATGATTTTGGCTATATCGGTATGGCTGAGTATTTTAATGGTATAAAATGGGACAACTTATTTTCAAACATTTCTTATTATTCATTCGGATATTCTTTTTTGCTATATTTTATTATAAAAATATTTAGTACTCCTATTTCTATTTTTAGGGCGATTATAGTCTTGAACGTTATTCTGGTTGCAATTAGTTATAATATTTCTATTTTTGTTTTCTCCAGACTGAATCCGGAAGGAAAAACATGGCATACTATAGTAGAATGTTTCTGTGTATCATTTTATTCTTCTGTTTTTATATATACAAATTTTGCGCTGACGGAATCCCTTTTATATTTTCTCTTCTGGTTGCTTCTGTTTCTGTTACTGAGAATCCCGGATAACAATATTCTAGGATATATTTTAGAAGCATTAGTTTTTGTATATGCTTTTTTTGTACATCAAAGATGCATTATGTTATTTTTAGCTGTAGCAGTATTTTTTTGTATAAAAATTAGAAGAAAGGAAGTAAAGATATCAAGAGTTTTAATATTTATAACATTTCTTTTTATATTTCTTGGTGCCGGATTATTTCTAAAAAATTTTATTACGTCGAATCTGTACAACAGTAATGAAGCTGTAGAAGTAAATAATGTTTCCGGACAGGTAAAAAAAATAGATTATTTGTTTACGTGGGAAGGAATCTGTGTATTTGTGAGTGGATTTATTGCAAAATATTTCTATTTACTTGTATCAAGTTTTTTGACTGTTGGCATGGGAACCTATATCTTGATAAAAAGAACAATAGGATGTTTCACGAACAACAGAAGAAGATCAGAGGATGTAGTAGCAGTATTTATTTTATGCAGTTTTATTTTTACAATGTTGCTCCAGGCTTTTTTCCTTATCTATCCAAATAGATTTGATATGGTCATATATGGAAGATATGTGGAATTTCTGATTATTCCTGTTCTTTTGTTTGGTATAGATGGACTATACAAATATATGAAATATAAATCTTTTTTCTTACTTTATGTGTTAACAGCTATTTGCTCACAGGCTGTAAAATATTTGTTCCGAAAGTTTGATTTAAAGCCGGGAATATCTTATTTGGCTCCTGGTGTATTCAGTTTGTTTTCGAAAAATAAGGACTTATGTGAAGCCACTGATATTGCAGTTATTACAGTATTTGTTGTTTCTTTTCTGGCATGTGCCATTCATTGGATTTGCAAGCATTATTTTCAAAAGAGTGGTTTTTTTATTTGCCTGATATTATGTGTATTGTTATGGGGATATAATATATCTGATACATGGAAATTGATTTTAGAAGATCAGAGAACTTTATATGAAGAATACCTCCCAATGGCTGAAATTTTAAAAGAAAGTGATAAGAATATTGGATTTATAGTGGATGAAGCAGAAAGTGATGAGAAAAGGATTAGAGCAATACAGTTTTTTATAGGCAGTAGAGAAATAGAGAGACTTGACCCAAATAAGTTGGACAACTATTCAGACAGATACATTATATTGATTAGTAAAGGGACAAATACATACTCCAAAATAGATAAAGGTAAAATAATATTTCAAAATTACAGATATGTATTAGTTGAGGCATAAATATGTACCATAAAAGGGAAAGGAAACAAGCATGCTAACTCTATTTCAAAAAATAATATTCGAAATAAGAGATATTCTTTTTGGTAATAAAGAAAATCAATGTGCTAATATAGTAGATAAATACCTTAAAATCATCCTCTTTTTTTGCCCAATTATGTCTATTATAGATTCTTGGATGAATGGAAAGAGTAGTATCTTTATTTTTCCTTTATTAACAGTATTAACTGCATTGACAGTGCTGATGCTTATAGGGAAAGGAATGGGAAAAATACAAGTAAAATTTTCCCCTGCGGAAATTCTGCTTCTGCTTATTGCCTTAGGCCTGATTGTCAAAATTTTTGTGCATCGAAAAGTTGAAATGATAGATATACAGCTCCTGTTTTTTGTGGGAGAATATTTTCTTGCCCGTAACTGGGGAACATGTAATAGAAAATATTTGTATCTGGTTTTGATTTCATCCCTCTCTCTAATAGCAGGATATTGTTATGTAATTGCTAATAGTATGCAGATTTTTTCATATTATGAAATATATTCTTTGCTCTTAATGTATATATTTATTTCAGCTTCGCTGTATTGTACACAAAAAAAGCATCTTTGTTTGACTTATGTATTTTTCTTCTTTTTCTGGTTTTTCTTAGGACTTTGGGGAAATCAACTGGTGTTGATGCTCGCTTTTCTCGAACTGATGTTCCTTCCAAATTTGTTTTATTTTACCGCTTCTTTTTTGAAAAAATATATAGTTCTGTTTTTTACAGCCATGTTTGCTTTGGACATTGTGGCAGTATTGTCATATTTGGATTTTTTGAATTCTTATCTGGAAATCAACTATCAGCTATATATTTTTATTAGTTTTATATATACAATAGGAGCATTCTTTGTAATACGGTATTGGGAGAAAATTTCTTCTTTTATTGATACTGAAAAAGTTATTCTTGTTAAAGTGAAAAGAAATTTTAATTACATTCTTTTTCTTATAGGATTTGTAATAATCTTTTTGTTAGTACAGGATAGTCTAAGTTTTAAAAATACTGAATTGGAATTCTTAGAAAATATATATATAAATTGCAAAATGAGTGTATTACAAGAAAAAAATATTCCAACTGAATTGGCACAAAACTATGGATTTTTAGGCTTGATGATAGGAGCATTTTTTTTAGGCTTGTTGTTTTTAAGAATGTGGAAAAAAATGAAAAAAATTAAGAGAATAGAGAATAAGATTATCATTTATGTGGCACTCCTTTTTGTAATACAATCTTTTTTCTATGGAATATCATTGGTAAATCTTCCTGTATATATCTTTTTTGTGTCAACAGGAGTAGGTATTAGTGAGAGTCCAAAGTTGGTTGATGGAAGCAGGGAAGATAAATAAGTTAAATTATGGAAAAAAACACAAAATTATTTCAGATAGCGCAGTTCCCAATAACCATCGTGCTATATGTTATTAACTTCACCCTCTCCGCCATCCCCGCCCTCTTCTACACTGCCCCTGCCTTTGAAGATGGCCTCGGGACGATGGCCTCGGCAGCGTATCTGGCGGGTTACGACTGGAGCGCCTTCCTGGCAGCGGACGGATATTACTACAAATACGGCCAGTCGTTATGGTATCTTCTCCCCTTTTTCCTGATTCCGCAAGCTGTGCTCCGCTATCGGGTGATGCTGCTTATCAACAGTGTATTGACCTCCTTTATCCCGGTCCTGGCGTGGAGGATAGCGGCAGGAAAGCTTCATATTGAAAAAAGAACGGCCTTTTTCATCGCCTTTTTGACGGGAATCTATCCTTCGATCCTGCTTTATGGCAAGTATACCTGGGCGGAAACCAACCTGATGGTGCTTCCCTGGGTGTGTCTGTTGCTTCTTTTTAGAATCTATGGAACGGAAGAAAGGCATCGGATCAGGGACAGTGTTTTCCTTGCGGCGGCAGTCATATACGCCTATATGTCCCATCAGCGGGGGATGGTGCTGATCCTGGCCGTAACGCTGACGCTGGTATGTCTGCAGTGCGCATTTCGATTCAAACTGCATGGCGCAGGGAAGAGGGGGATCTGCTGGCCTTCCTATCTGCTGACGCTGGGGGCGGGGCTTCTTGCAGATTCCGTTTTGAGCGGATGGCTGAAGGCATATGTGTATGCGGGAGCGGTAATGGAGCACAATACCCTGCGGGATTTCCTGCAGCCGGAGCTGTATCGGAAGCTTTTGTCTGCAGAAGGGCTCAGGGTAGTGCTGGAGACGGCTGCGGGATGGCTGTTTCACAGCGGAGCATCTACGTTCGGGTGTGCGTTCCTGGGACTGCTGTTTATGATCGGCGTGGTCTGGAAATGGCTGCGGGGACGGGAAGGGCAGGAGGAGGGATATCTGATCCTCTCGCTTCTGGGATTATTCTGTTATTTTGGCGCGTTGGCTCTGGGGCTCCTTTTCTTTTTTCAGGATCTGTACGGCTATTTTGACGGCAGCAAGGTGGTGCGGTGCGATCATCTTCTGTTCGGACGCTATCTGGAAAGCAGTGTGCCGATCCTTTTATTCGTCGGGTTGATCGTGCTGTACGGTAAGACCGTTAGCCCTGACAGAGCTGGCGGAAAGACTGCGGGAGGGAGACTGCGTTTTATGGCCCTGCTGTTGTTTGCGGTTGTCGCCTCTGTGACGGTTTTCCGCCTGCTGCCGCTGATGGATCAGGTCAGTTGTTATGTGCATTCCCTGATGGCGCTGAACCTGTTTATGGATACCGGCGGGGTGAGTGGGACGCTGGATGTGATCCCTAATTATGTGGAAGCGCTGGCTGCTTTTGCGGGACTTTCCTTCCTGATCTTTCTTTTTCTTTTGTGTGCGCGTGGAAGGAAGGGACGACGCTGCGGTGCGGTATTGCTCTGCGTTCTGTTCCTTTGGATCTATGGATGGAACTGTGTGACAGTGATCGGGCATGTGGACAGGTGCCAGGATTCCAGATATGCGGAGGTTTATCTAAACGGTTTAACGATTTCTGATTGACGCGGAGTGAACTGTACCCCTGTAAACAAAAACTGCGGAAACTCAGCCGGGAGAATGCTTGCAGGAAAGGCTAAAACCACATATAATATGTATGATGTATTTTCGCCGCTCTGTCTGCGGTTTAAAAAAGGGGCGCATGGATCGATGGATGTGAAAAGAAAAGGCTTCCTGTCGGGATAGAGCTTTTTGAGAAAATACGCACGGAAGGCTTCTATTATGTAGATAAAACAGCGATGATCCGGGATCTGCTCAGCAGATGGGGAGAGGTAAATCTGTTCACCAGGCCGCAGCGGTTCGGAAAATCCCTGAACATGAGCATGCTGAAGGCTTTCTTTGAGATCGGCTGTGACAGGACGTTGTTTGACGGACTGGAGATTTCCAAAGAAACGGCGCTTTGTGAAGGATATATGGGAAAATTTCCGGTCATCTCGATTCACCGGATTGAATAATCTGAAGATCCTGTCGGTCATGGATGTGCAGTTTGATGAGTATTTTGGCTTTCAGGACGATGAAGTAAAAGAACTTTTGCATTACTATGGAATTGAAGAAACCTATGAGGACGTCAGGGCATGGTATGATGGATATCTGTTGGAAAATGCTTCGGCAGGAACGTGCAGGGGGATAGAGAAACTGATCGCAGGGGAGCTGCTCCTGAAGGAGATTAAAAATGAACTGACATATCGGGATATTTATGCATCGGAAGAAAATATATGGAGCGTGCTTTTTACAACCGGATATCTGACGCAGGACGGAAGGCCGGACCTGGAAAGGAGAAATCTGGTAAAGCTCGTGATCCCCAATGAAGAAGTCCGAACTATTTTTATGACCCAGATTCAGGCCTGGATGCAGACCGTTGTCAGGAAGGATGCGAAGAAACTGGATCTGTTTTGTGAAGCGGTTAAGAATGGAGCCCCCTCCGCTGTGGAATCCGTGTTCACATCCTGGCTGGAAAGTACGATCAGCATACGGGACACTGCGGTGAAAAAAGAAATGAAAGAGAATTTTTATCATGGATTTCTTCTGGGAGTGCTGCATTGTAAGACAGATTGGGACGTTACCTCCAATAAAGAGAGCGGAGAAGGTTATGCGGATATCCTGATTGAAATCTTTCCTGAAAAAACAGGAGTCATCATAGAAATGAAATATGCGGAAAAGGGAGAACTGGAGACCTCCTGCAGGAAAGCGATGGAGCAAATCCGGAATAAGGCTTATGCCGCAAGGCTCCGGGAGGACGGAATGGAAACAATCATGGCAGATGGCATTGCCTGTTTTCGGAAAAAATGCAGGGTAGTGCTGGAAAGAGTTCACTGATGATTGACTGCCTTTCTCCGCTACGATATAATCAAACAAGAGTGTGAGGCCGTCCTCCGGGCGGCAGAAAAGAGGTACAGATGAATACAAAGCTTACCATAGCGATTGCCGGAACCGGCTACGTTGGCCTGAGCAACGCGATCCTGCTGGCACAGCACAATCGGGTCTGGGCGGTAGACGTGGTGCCGGAGAAAGTGGATATGATCAATCAGCGCAGGTCGCCGATCCGGGATAAGGAGATTGAGGAATATCTTGCCAAAAAGGACCTCGACCTGACCGCCACGCTGGACGGTGAGAAGGCATATGGGGAAGCGGATTTCGTCATCATTTCCACCCCGACCAATTATGACCCTAAGAAAAACTATTTTGATACCTCTTCGGTCGAGGCGGTGATCGAGATGGTGCTGCGGGTGAACCCTGAGGCTGTCATGATCGTCAAATCCACGGTCCCTGTGGGTTATACCGCGTCGATAAGGGAAAAGTATCAGACTGACCGCATCCTTTTCAGCCCGGAGTTTTTGAGAGAGGGCCATGCGCTGTATGACAATCTCTATCCTTCCCGCATCATCGTCGGCATACCGGCAGACCATGAGGAGAGGCGGGCAGATGCGGGACGGTTCGTGGAGCTTCTGAAGGAAGGCGCGATCAAGGAGGATATCCCCGCGCTTGTCATCCATTCCACAGAGGCGGAAGCGGTGAAGCTTTTCGCAAATACCTATCTGGCGCTGCGGGTAAGCTTTTTTAACGAGCTGGATACCTATGCTGAGGTGCGCGGGCTGAATACCGGGCAGATCATCCAGGGCGTATGTCTGGACCCCAGGATCGGGACGCATTATAACAATCCGTCCTTCGGATACGGGGGCTACTGTCTGCCTAAGGATACCAAGCAGCTTCTTGCCAATTATAAGGATGTGCCGGAAAATATCATTGAGGCCATTGTGGATGCCAACCGGACCAGAAAGGATTTCATTGCGGAGCGGATCCTGGAGAAGGCAGGATTTGACGGCAGCGGAAAGAGCGGCAGGACAGTGACGGTCGGAATTTACCGCCTCACCATGAAGACCGATTCCGACAATTTCCGCCAGAGCTCCATCCAGGGAGTGATGAAGCGGCTGAAGGGAAAGGGAGCGGAGGTCATTTTGTATGAGCCGACATTGAAGGATGACACTTTCTTTGGCTCCAGAGTAGTCCGGGATTTTAACGAGTTCGCAGCGGCCAGCGATGTGATCGTGGCGAATAGGTATTCTTCCGAACTGGAGCCGTATCGGGAAAAGGTTTACACCAGGGATCTGTATCACAGAGACTGACGGGGAGGAGAAGGGGATGGCGGCATCAGGGCTGTTGGTGGAAATCGGGGACAGGCTGCGGATGCGCAGGGAGGAGCTCGGGCTGACGCAGAAGGACGTGGCGAGTCTCCTGGAAATATCTGAGACTTTCTATGGCGAGATTGAAAGAGGGAACAGGCGCCTGTCCATAGAGCGTTTGGTCCTGGTCCGTGACAGGATGGGGATCAATCTGACCTGGCTGTTGAGCGGCGAAAAGACCGGCGCGGTCATGGAAGGGATCGTCCGTCAGTTTCCGGGAGATAGACAGGAACGAATGGAGAGCCTTGCCCGCAATCTGGCACGGCTGTGCCAACGATAATAATGAGGTATGCTGCGTGGACTGCCTCTTCTTTTTAAAAGGGGGCAGGATGTTCTCCCGGCCGGGAAAGCATCCTGCCCCTTTCCGACGGCAGGAGACAAAAGAGCCTTAAAGGGATCTTTTGTCAAATTTTTCTTCGCAGTATTTGCAGCGGTATACTTCCTTTTTTTCATCCGCGAGCACGAAGATATGGGGGAGCCCCTGCTCGATGGAAGTGATGCAGCGGGGGTTCTTGCAGTAGATGATGTTCTTGATCTCCTTTGGAAGCGTCAGTTCTTTTTTGGTCACGATCTCTCCGTTCTTAATGACGTTTACCGTGATGTTGTGGTCGATGACGGCCAGGACATCAAGATCGAGCGTGTTGATATCGCATTCCACTTTCAGGATGTCTTTTTTCCCCATCTTGTTGCTCCTGGCGTTCTTGATGATGGCAACGGGGCAGTCCAGCTTGTCAAGCTGCAGATGATGATAGATAGACAGGCTTTTTCCTGCCTTGATATGGTCGAGAACAAAGCCCTCTTCGATTTTTCCTACATTTAACATGTTGTTACCTCCATTCCTAAGCGATTACGCTGCAATGCCGAGCAGGGTGAGGATCAGCGCCATGCGGACATATACGCCGTACTGTGCCTGCTTGAAATAGACGGCTCTCGGGTCGTCATCCACGTCCACGGAGATCTCGTTCACTCTGGGAAGGGGATGCAGGACGAGCATGTCCGCAGGGGCGAGTTCCATTTTGGCCTTGTCCAGGATGTAGAAATCCTTCAGGCGGACGTAATCCTCTTCGTTGAAGAAGCGTTCGCGCTGGACCCTGGTCATGTATAAGATATCCAGATGCGGCATGACGTCTTCCAGGCGGATGACTTCCTCGTAGGGAATGTTTTTCTCTTTCAGCATCTCGATGATGTAGTCGGGAACGCGTAGTTCCTCCGGGGAGATGAAAAGAAACCGGATGTTGTCATATCTGGAAAGGGCGTTGATGAGAGAATGTACGGTACGGCCGAATTTCAGGTCCCCGCACAGACCGATGGTCAGGTTGTCAAGTCTTCCCTTCAGGCTGCGGATCGTCAAAAGGTCTGTCAGCGTCTGGGTGGGATGCTGGTGGCCGCCGTCTCCGGCGTTGATGACGGGAATGCGGGAAAAGGATGCGGCGACCATGGGCGCGCCTTCTTTCGGATGGCGCATGGCGCAGATATCCGCATAACAGGAAATGATGCGGATGGTGTCCGCAACGCTTTCCCCCTTGGAGGCGGAGGAGGAGGACGCATCGGCGAAGCCGAGCACGCTTCCGCCCAGATTCAGCATGGCTGCTTCGAAGCTCAGCCTGGTACGGGTGCTTGGCTCATAGAAGCAGGTGGCGAGTTTTTTCCCGGCGCAGGCGTGCGCATAGGCGGACGGGTTCGCTTCGATATCCGCAGCCAGGTCAAAGAGCCTGTCCAGCTCCTCGACGGAAAAATCAAGAGGGTTCATCAGATGTCTCATTCAGTGGTCTCCTTTCTGAAATGACGGCGTCCGCATGCGGATCAGCCGTCTGGAAAACCAGCAGCGGAAAGAAGGCTCTGAGACCGTTGCGGGCTGCCGGATGTGCCCAAGCGAAATAAAATCGAAGAGAAAAAAATTCCCTTCGATCTCAGATTCATATTCTTCAGTTATCCAGCGTCCCGCGCCTGTTCCCATTGCGTCTCCCCCGGTATGTTTTCCATGTACTTTCGTGCCATTATAGCACAGGAATCGGACGGTTTCAAGAGCGAGGAAAAAGAGATAAAAAATCCTTTGCAAAACAGCAGGAGATAGATTATAATTCTACACGACAAGCGGGCCTGCGGAGCGCAGGCTGGAAAACAGAAGAACGAGAAAAGCGGGAAAGGGCAGAAAATGGACGAAAGAAAAAACGGAGAAATTCAGTTCAGAGAGAGAAAGCGCTGGCTTTTTCTGGCGCTTCCCTTTACTTTTACGGTTTACACCGTGAGCGAAGACCTGATCACGGTATCGGAGGGTTTCTTAAATAAGAAGGAAAACGACTGCTACATGTATAAGGTGCAGGACGTGGAGCTGCTGGAATCTCTTGCGCAGCGTATTTTCGGACTGGGGACGGTCCGGTGCTATACAGGAGACACCACCAGTCCTACGCTGCTGGTCCGGAATGTGAAAAACGCGCGGGCGATCAAGAATTTTATCCTGGACGCTTCGGAAAAGGCGCGCAGGCGGAGAAGGACCATGAATATGCTGGATATCGGCGCGGAAGAAACGGATACAGAAGACGGAGAGCTGTAGGAATTTAAGAACATAAGGATGCGGTGGGAGTATGGAACTTGATATGACAAAAGGCAGCCCGTTCAGGCTGATCGTAAAATTTATGATTCCGATCATTCTCGGGAATCTGTTCCAGCAGCTTTACAATCTGGCGGACACTGTGATCGTGGGCCGCTTTGTGGGAGTTCAGGCGCTTGCTGCCGTAGGCGCGACGGGAACGATCTCTTTTCTGATCCTCGGCTTCCTGCAGGGGCTGACCACCGGCTTTACGGTGCAGACCGCCCAGCGGTTCGGAGCCGGGGATATGGAAGGCATGAAAAAAAGCGTGGGAAACGCCGCGGTTCTGTCTGTTGCGGTCACCGTCGTGATGACGGCTGCGAGCGTGCTGTGTATGGACTGGCTGCTTAGGGTGATGCAGACGCCGGATGACATCATGCAGATGTCAAAAACCTATATCCTGATCATCTGCTGGGGGATGGGCTGCTCCGTCCTTTACAATCTTCTTTCCAGTATCCTGCGGGCGGTGGGAAACAGCAGGGTCCCTCTGTATTTCCTGATCCTTTCCGCAGCGATCAATGTGGTCGGCGACCTGGTGCTGATCATCAATTTCCATATGGGCGTGGCCGGCGCGGCCATCGCCACGGTGGCGTCGCAGGGGATTTCCGGCGTCCTGTGCCTGGTCTATATGATCAAAAAGGTTCCCCTTTTGTCTTTGAGAAAGGAACATTTCCGTCTGGATCCCTGGTGCGTGCGCAATCAGGTGTTCATAGGGCTGCCGATGGCACTGCAGTTTTCTATCACTGCGGTGGGGACCATCATGGTACAGGCAGCGCTGAATCTTCTGGGCTCCACGGTGATCGCGGCCTATACGGCGGCGGGCAAGGTGGAGCAGCTTGTGACGCAGGTATTCGTGGCGATGGGAATGACCATGGCGACTTACTGTGGCCAGAACCGGGGTGTCAACGATCTGGAACGGATCAAGAAGGGAGGCAGGATCGCGTTCTGGATTTCCTCCGTTTATGCGGTGGTCATCTATGTGGCCGTGCAGTTTGCCCTTCCCTGGATCATCCGTCTGTTCGTATCTGGAGATGTCACTGAGGTGCTCGGCTATGCGAGGACCTACATAGGGATATGCGGTCTCTTCTTCATTCCGCTGGGAATGATCTATATTTACCGGAATCTGATGCAGAGCTGCGGTTATGGCTTTCTGCCCATGATGGGCGGCGTGGTGGAGCTTGTAAGCCGCGCGGTGCTGGCGGTCGTGGCCGCGAGGCTTTTGAGCTATGAGGGCGTCTGCCTTGCCAATGCCAGCGCCTGGTGCTTTGCCGGGATCTTCCTTTATATCGCCTACCGCTTCACCATGAAGAAAATGGAGCGGGATAAGGCGGCCGCATATCTCTGACGGTCAGTCAGTGTCGGGGGACGCTTCCTGCGTCCCTCGTTGCGCGTTCCATGAGAAGCCCGGTGGCGGCCCAGCAGGGGATATAGTCCAGACGGATGACGCGGTTTAAGTTCCAACGGGCCTTCCCATAGTCCCAGGGGCAGAGGTCTTTTTTTCGGAGCAGATATCCAGACAGATATTCTCCGGTCAGGATGAGGCATGCGTAAAGAAAACCGCGCGCCGCCCAGTTCAGGCGGCGTGCCGCCCGGAAGACGGGCGCAAGCAGGCAGCCTGCCCCGTAGATGGGAAACATCCACAGGGAAGTGACGCCCCGCAGCGTGAAATCCCTTCTGCGCAGGGACTGTAGGGCTGTGAATGAAATTTCCAGGCACCAGCCAAGGATGCCGCATTTGATAAAATTCTGAAATAGTTTTTGCATACAGACAGTGTGTCCTTTTTTCTGATTTTCATTCGGAAAGTTTTCTTTCGGAAAAGAGAAAAGACGGGAAAACATGCGGAAGAATTCCGCGTCGGGCGCGGGCTGCGGAGGATCGATATGAATTTTCAGGAAGCGATGGAATATGTGGAAAACTGCAAAAAATATGGATGCGTCCCGGGACTGGACAGTATCAGGAGGCTTCTTGAGAAGCTTGAAGAGCCGCAGCAGAAGCTGAAATATGTCCATATCGCGGGAACGAACGGCAAAGGAAGCGTGCTCGCCATGATCTCCTCTGTGCTTACTCTCGCCGGCTATAAGACGGGAACCTTTTCCTCGCCTGCCCTGATGGAGGAGAGGGATGTCTTTCAGATCAATAGGAAAATGATCTCGAAGGCGGAATTCGGAAGGTACATGGAACGGGTGAGCCGGGCGGCGGAGGAGATCGCCTCGGAGGGATTTCCCCATCCCACATATTTTGAAGTCGAGACGGCGCTGGCCTTTTTGTGGTTTCGGGAAAAGGGCTGTGACATCGTGGTGGTGGAAACGGGAATGGGCGGGCTGGAGGACGCCACCAATGTGATCCCCGCGCCTCTGGTCTGCGTGCTGTCCTCCATCAGCATGGATCACATGGCGGTGCTGGGAGATACGCTGGATGCGATCGCCGCGCAGAAAGCCGGGATCATTAAGCCGGGCAGCCAGGTGGTGAGCATCCGCCAGCCGGAGGAAGCCATGCGGGTGATCGAAGAGACCTGTGAAAAACTGGGGTGTCCCCTGACGGTGGCGGAACCGCGGGAAGCCTCCGGCATCCGGCGCAGCCTGACGGCGCAGCGTTTTTCTTATCACGGCTGGAGGGATATCGCCATTTCCCTGGCGGGAACTTATCAGATCGATAACTGCGTGCTGGCGCTGGAGGCGCTTTGGGCCCTTTCTGCCGCCGGCTTCCCGGTATCGGAAGAAAAGCTGCGGAAAGGGCTCGCCAGCGCTGTCTGGCCGGGACGTTTTCAGATCCTGACCAAAAGACCTCTGTTCGTGGTGGACGGAGCGCATAACGAGGACGGTGCGAAACGCCTGATGGAGTCAGTCCGTTTTTATTTTACAAATCGCAGGATCATCTATATAATAGGAATATTAAAGGACAAGGAGGCGGAAAAGATCATCCGCCTCACCTGTGCTGTCCCGGAGGCGGTGATCACCACCTCGGACAGCGCGAACCCGCGATCCACGCCGCCCGTGGAGCTTGCGGAGCTGATCCGGCCGTTCTGCGCCAATGTGACGGCTGCGGACAGCCCGCAGGAGGCGGTGGAGCTGGCAAGGCTGCTGGCCGGCAGAGACGGCGTTGTGGTGGCCTTTGGTTCTCTGTCCTTTCAGAAAACGGTCATTCAAGCAGTACAAAGAGACGAGGTCAGAAGAGATAACCATGGTAAACAGAGAGAAGATTGAGGAAGGAGTGCGTCTCCTTCTGGAAGGCATCGGGGAAGATACAGGACGGGAAGGGCTTCTGGAAACGCCGCAGCGGATCGCGAGGATGTATGAGGAGCTGTTCGCGGGAATGGACCAGGATGCGGCAGAGCCGCTTTCCAGACAATTTGAAGTGCGCGACGGAGGGATCGTCCTGGAAAAGGACATCACCTTTTATTCTGTCTGCGAACACCACATGCTTCCCTTTTTCGGGAAGGCGCATGTGGCCTATCTGCCGGACGGCCATGTGGCGGGCCTGAGCAAGCTTGCCAGGACCGTTGAGGTGTATGCGAGGAGGCTCCAGCTTCAGGAGCGGCTGACCGCTCAGGTGGCGGACGCGTTGATGGAGAATCTGCATCCCAAGGGAGTCATGGTGCTTCTGGAGGCGGAACACATGTGCATGGCCATGCGCGGCATCAAAAAGCCGGGCAGCAGGACGGTAACGGTCGCCGCGCGCGGCGCGTTTGAAAGGGATGCCGCCCTGCAGGAAAACTTTTACCGGATGCTGGACAGATGAGGAAAGGAAGGAAAGTGATGCGGATAGGCGGAAAAGAATTATTGGACAGTGGCAGGACTTATATCTGGGGGATCCTGAATGTAACACCGGACTCCTTTTCGGACGGAGGAAGATATGACCGGCTGGACGCCGCCCTGCGGCAGGTGGAGCGGATGCTTGCGGAAGGAATGGATGTGCTGGATATCGGCGGGGAATCCACCAGGCCGGGACATGAGCAGATTTCCATAGAGGAGGAGATCGGGCGGGTGGCTCCGGTGATCGAGGCGGTAAAGGACCGTTTCGATGTACCGGTTTCCCTGGATACCTATAAATATGAAGTGGCGCGCGCCGGCGCGCAGGCTGGGGCGGACCTGATCAACGATATCTGGGGGCTGAAGTATGATGAGGGCCAGATGGCCGCGTTCCTTGCAAAGAGCGGCCTGCCCTGCTGCCTGATGCATAACCGCAGGGAGGCGGAATATGAAAACTTTCTCCTGGATATGCACGCGGATCTGGAAGAAACGCTCCGTATTGCCGAAGCAGCGGGCATCCGGAAGGAAAGGATCATCCTGGATCCGGGCGTGGGCTTTGCAAAGTCTGCGCAGCAGAATCTGGAAGTGCTTGCCAATCTGGATGTCTTCCGTGACCTGGGCTGCCCGCTGCTCCTTGGCGCGTCAAGGAAATCGGTGATCGGGCTTGCGCTGTCCCTTCCGGTGACGGAGCGGCTGGAAGGCACGCTGGTCACGACAGTGTTCGCGGTGCTGGCCGGGTACTCCCATGTGCGGGTGCATGATGTAAAGGAAAACGTGCGGGCGGCCAGGATGGCGGAGGCCATTGCAAAATACAGACGGATATGAGAAAAAGAGGAGCAAAAGACGGATATGGATCAGATCAGGATTCAGGGACTCAGGATCTACGCCAGGCACGGCGTTTATGAGGAAGAAAGGAAGCTGGGGCAGAGCTTTTATGTGGACGCCAGGCTGGATATGGACCTGCGCGCGGCAGGAGAAAGGGACGATCTGGACTTTTCCGCGGATTACGGCGCGGTCTGCAAAAAGATCGTGGAGGTCATGACGGGAGAGGACTTTCGGCTGATCGAAGCGGCTGCGCACCGGACGGCGCAGGAGGTGCTGCTTTCCTTCCCTGCGGTGCAAAGCATCACGCTCACGCTCCACAAGCCGCAGGCGCCGATCGCGCTCCCCTTTGAAGATGTGGCCGTGCGCATTAAGCGGGGATGGCATACCGCCTATGTGGCGTCAGGTTCCAATCTGGGAGACAGGGAAGCCTTTCTCAGGATGGGGATCGATGGGCTGAACGCCCATCCGCTCTGCCGGGTGGAGCAAGTGGCGCCGGTTTATGAGACCACGCCCTACGGCGGCGTTGAGCAGGGAGAATTTCTCAATACGGTCATGAAGGTCAGGACCCTTCTGGAGCCGGATCAGCTCCTGAGGCTTCTGCAGGAGACGGAAAACTCGGCCGGAAGGGAACGGAAGGTGCACTGGGGCCCGCGGACGCTGGACCTGGATCTGCTGCTTTATGATGACCGGATCCTGGAGACGCCCCGGCTGATCGTGCCCCATCCGGATATGGAGAACCGGGATTTTGTGCTCAAGCCTCTTTCTGACCTCGCGCCGGGATTGGTCCATCCGGTCAGCGGGCAGACCATCCTCGGCCTTTTGCGGCGGCTGGAGAAAAACGGGGAGCTTCATGTGAAATCTATGTAAAATCTCATCCTGTCCGGTTGCGGGATGACGTATAAAGAGATACTATTGAGAAGAATACGGATCCGTCCGTATTCTTCCGGAACGGAGGAGCTATGGATTTACAGGAACTGAGGACACAGATCGACGGCGTGGACGAACAGATCGTCAGTCTGTTTGAAAAGCGGATGAAGATTTCCGAAGAGGTGGCAAGGTACAAGATCGAGACCGGGAAAAAGGTATTTGACCGGACGCGGGAAAAAGAAAAGATTGCGGCGGTACAGTCCATGGTCCATAACGATTTTAACCGGACGGCAGTCGGAGAGCTGTTTGAGCAGATCATGTCCATGAGCAGAAAGCTGCAGTATCAGATCCTGGCGGAAAAAGGAAGTATCGGACGCCTTCCCTTTATTCCGGTGGATTCCCTCGGAATGGACGGGGCGCGCGTGGTGTTCCAGGGAGCGGAGGGCGCGTTTTCCCAGGCGGCGATGATCCGGTATTTCGGGGAAGGGATCAACAGCTTTCATGTGGATACCTTCCGGGACGCGTTCTGCGCCATTGAAGAGGGAAGCGCGGACTTCGCGGTGCTTCCCATCGAAAATTCTACGGCGGGCATCGTGAATGAGATCTATGATCTGCTGGTGGAATTTGAGAATTATATCGTAGGAGAACAGATCATCAAGATCGAGCACTGCCTGCTGGTCCTGCCGGGTACGAAGATGGAGGAGATCAGGACCGTATATTCCCATCCCCAGTCCCTGATGCAGAGTGCCAGATTCCTTTCCCAGCATGAATGGAGGCAGATCAGCCTTCCCAACAATGCATTTGCCGCGAGGAAGGTGGCAGAGGACGGCGACAGGAGCCAGGCCGCCATCGCGGGAGAATACGCGGGTAAGGTCTATGGGCTTGAGGTGCTCAAGAAACCGGTAAATCAGTCCGCCACCAATTCCACCCGTTTTATCGTGATCACCAACCAGAAGATCTTCCGGAAGGATGCGAAGAAGATCAGCATCTGTTTTGAAGTCCCCAACGAGAGCGGTTCCCTGTATCATATGCTCTCTCATTTTATCTATAACAACCTGAACATGACCAAGATCGAAAGCCGTCCCCTCGAAGGGAGAAACTGGGAATACCGGTTTTTTATCGACTTTGACGGGAACCTGGAGGACAGCGCGGTGAAAAACGCCCTGCGCGGCCTGCGGGACGAGGCGAGAAACATGCGTGTGCTGGGCAACTACTGACAGGAAGGGAAGCCACCGGTGCACGGACAGGCACATCCCTGCAGGAAGGAAGAAGATAATGAGAGAAAAAGAGCTGATCGTATACCGCGATTTCGGGAAAGAGGGACGGATCCTTTCGGATATGGCATGGATCTTGCGCCATTATCAGGAGAAACAGGAGAAGGCGCGCGCAAAGCTGTACGCCTGCATGAGCGGCCTTCTGGGGCTGGCGGGGACCCACGGGTTTTCCGGGAATCTGTGGCACTGTTATCTGAGCAATCTCCTGGTCAATCATGAAAATAGCTACAGCCGTTCCTGCGAGATCAGGGGAGCGGTGGAAGGGACCGTAAACGAAGCTGTCCTGCATGACATCGCCATTTTCCGGGAGCTGTTTGAATTTGATTTTGCAGGCGCTGCCCGCGCGCTCCAGGTTCCCGAATTTCTGCAGGCGCTTTCCTATACGGGAAATGAACAGGAGAGCCGGGTCTATAACACCCGTATCCGCGACCGGATCTGCACGCTTGCCGTCCGGCTTTCGCAGGCCGCTTCCGCAGAAGAGATGAAGGAGCGCCTGACGGAGTTCTACCGGGAATACGGCGTCGGGAAATTCGGCCTTCACAAGGCGTTCCGCATCGGGCATAAGAGGACGGGGGACGGAGAGGAAGCGGTGGTGATCGAGCCGATCTTAAACATCGCGCATGTCCGTCTTTCCGATCTGGTGGGCTATGAGACGGCGAAGAAAAAGCTCGTTGAAAATACGGAGGCATTTGTCGCCGGAAGGAAGGCGAACAACTGCCTGCTTTATGGGGATGCGGGAACGGGAAAATCCTCCAGCATCAAGGCCATTGCCAACGAATACTATGACAGGGGCCTGCGTATCATTGAGGTATACCGGCACCAGTTCCGGGATCTGAACGACGTGATCGCCCAGATCAAGCACAGGAATTATAAATTCATCATTTACATGGACGACCTGAGCTTTGAGGATTTCGAGACGGAATATAAATATCTGAAGGCGGTGATCGAGGGCGGACTGGAAAAGAAGCCGGACAACGTCCTGATCTACGCCACCTCTAACAGAAGGCATCTGATCCGTGAGAAATTCAGCGATAAGCGGGAGCAGGACGATGACCTGCATGCAAACGACACCGTGCAGGAAAAACTGTCTCTGGTCTACCGTTTCGGGGTGACGATCTATTTCGGCGCGCCG
Organism: Candidatus Eisenbergiella merdipullorum; assembly: GCA_019118445.1. GTDB lineage: Bacteria > Bacillota > Clostridia > Lachnospirales > Lachnospiraceae > Eisenbergiella > Eisenbergiella merdipullorum. The sequence goes on from DWYY01000072.1 coordinate 57,575, forward strand.
GATAAGGCTCAGTTCCAGCAGATTGTCAAAACCCTTGCCGAAAGAAACGGCATCACGCTTCCGGAAGATGAGCTCCTCGCAGAAGCGAACAAATGGGAGCTGTTCCACGGCGGGCTTTCCGGAAGGACGGCACAGCAGTTCATCGACTATCTGTCCGGCACCAGATAAAGAATGGAGAGAAACGTGAAAACATTTGCAGCGATAGATGTGGGCTCCTATGAGCTTGCTATGAAAATATTTGAATTTTCATCCAAAACGGGAATGAAGGAGATCGATCACATCCGGCACAGGCTCGATCTGGGGAACGACACCTTCGCCACCGGGAAGATCAGCTACGAAAAGGTGGATGAGCTCTGCTACATCCTCCGGGAGTTTACAGGCATCATGAAGACCTACCGGGTAGAAGGTTACAAGGCCTACGGTACCAGCGCCATCAGGGAGACGGAAAATACGGCGATCGTCCTAGATCAGATCCGCCAGAGGACCGGGATCAGCATTGATGTGCTCTCCAATTCCGAGCAGCGTTTCCTGGATTACAAATCTATCGCCTTGAAAGGGGAAGATTTCGGAAAGATCATTGAAAAGGGTACGGCCATTGTGGATATCGGAGGCGGCAGCATCCAGCTTTCTCTGTTCGACAAGGACACGCTGGTGGCGACGCAGAACCTGCGCATCGGCGTGCTGCGCCTGCAGGAGCTTCTTGGAGAACTGAACGCCAGGCCCTCCAAATATGAGAGCCTTTTGGAGGAGATGATCGACAGCCAGCTTGCCGTGTTCAAAAGGATGTACCTGAAGGACCGTGATGTGGAGAACATCATCGTCGTGGATGACTATGTATCCATGCTGATGCAGAAACGGCTTGCGGGTTCCCAGAGTGCAGGCTATGTGGACAGTGAAGGCTACAGCCGGTTTATGGAATACCTGCGCACCCATTCCAAAGAGGAAGCCGCCGCTCACTTTGACGTGTCGGAGGAGAACCTGAAGCTGATCTGCATTTCCGCCACGCTTCTGAGGCGTGTTGTGAAGCTGATGGACGCGAAGCTGATCTGGGCGCCGGGCGTGTCGCTCTGTGACGGCATCGCCTATGAATACGCGGAGAAGAATAAGATCCTGGTACCAAAGCATGACTTTGAGCAGGATATCGTGGCCTGCGCCAGAAATATCAGCAAGCGTTTCTTGGGAAGCAAACGCAGAGGGGAGACGCTGGAGCATATCTGCATGACAATCTTTGACAGCATGAAAAAGGTCCATGGGCTGGGAAAGAGGGAGCGGCTGCTTTTGCGCATCGCGGCGCTCCTGCATGACTGCGGAAAATACATCAGCATGGTGAATCTGGGCGAATGCTCCTATCAGATCATTATGGCAACGGAGATCATTGGCCTGTCCCACAGGGAAAGGGAGATCGTGGCGAATGTGGTCCGCTACAACCACCAGCCGTTTGTCTATGATGAAAAGCTCGGCGCACCGACGGGTATGGACAATTCGTCCTACTTAACCATTGCCAAGCTGACCGCGATCCTCCGGGTAGCGAACGGACTGGACCGCAGCCATAAACAGAAGTTTAAGGATTTCAAGACCGCGCTGAAGGAAAACAAACTGATCATCACGGTGAATACGGCGGAGGACATCACGCTGGAAAAGGGCCTGTTCGGCGCGAAGGCAGCTTTCTTTGAAGAGGTGTTCAGCGTCCGCCCTGTCATCAGGCAGAAAAAGTTCATTTAAGGAGAAGTAGGGAAATGGCTGAGAAGAAAAATGTAGAGGAAAAGACCTTTCTGGACCCTTCGCTTTATACCAACAGGGAGCTGAGCTGGCTTTTATTTGACAAAAGGGTGCTGTCTGAAGCCAGGGACAGACAGATCCCGCTTTTCGAGCGTCTGAAATTTTTGAGCATCACCGCTTCCAACCTGGATGAATTTTTCATGGTGCGCGTGGCGTCCCTGAAGGATATGGTGAACGCGAAATATACGAAAAAGGACATCGCGGGGCTGACTGCCGGAGAACAGCTTTCGGAGATCACGGCCGCGGCGCACGAGCTCGTCGCACAGCAGTATTCCACCTACAACCGTTCCCTGCTCCCTCTCTTAAAGGCGAACGGGCTGACGGTGGTGGAGAAGCATGAAGACCTGGATGAAAAACAGGCCGCCTACGTGGACGATTATTTTGAGGAAAACGTGTATCCTGTGCTCACTCCCATGGCGGTGGATTCCTCCCGGCCCTTCCCGCTGATCCGCAACAAATCCCTGAACATAGGTTCCCTCCTTTCCAGGAAGGGAGAAAAGAAGGAACTGGAATTTGCCACGGTCCAGGTGCCGAGCGTCCTTGCCAGAGTGGTGGAGATCCCGGCGGGAGAGGACGGAAACCGTGCGGTGATCCTGCTGGAAGAGATCATTGAGCGCAATATCTCCAAACTGTTCCTGAATTATGACGTGGTCTGTTCCCACCCTTTCCGGATCATGCGGAACGCCGACCTGACCATTGATGAGGACGAGGCGGAGGATCTGTTAAAAGAGATCGAGAAGCAGTTAAAGAAAAGACAGTGGGGCCAGGCCATCCGCCTTGAGGTTGAGGCGGGCATCGACAAGAGGCTGCTTTCCATCATCAAAAAGGAGCTTTCCATCGAGGAGGAGGACATCTACCGGATCGACGGCCCGCTGGACCTCACCTTCCTGATGAAGATGTACGGCCTTTCCGGATTTGAGCATCTGAAGGCGGAAAAATATGAACCCCAGCCTGTGCCGGAGTTCATGGGAGAGGGTTCTGTTTTTGACCAGATCAAGAAGGGGGATATCCTCCTGCATCATCCTTACCAGTCCTTTGAGCCGGTGGTCCGCTTCGTGCGGGAGGCTGCGAAGGACCCGGAGGTGCTGGCCATCAAGCAGACCCTGTACCGGGTCAGCGGCAATTCTCCGATCATCGCCGCCCTTGCCCAGGCTGCGGAGAACGGCAAGCAGGTTTCTGTGCTGGTGGAGCTGAAGGCGCGTTTTGATGAGGAAAACAACATTGTCTGGGCGAAAAAGCTGGAGAAAGCGGGCTGCCATGTGATCTATGGTCTGGTGGGCTTAAAGACCCACAGCAAGATCACGCTGGTGGTGAGACGGGAGGAAGACGGCATCCGCCGTTATGTGCATCTGGGGACCGGAAACTACAACGACGCCACGGCGAAGCAGTATACGGATATCGGCATGATGACCTGTTCCGAAGCGATCGGAGAAGATGCGACGGCTGTGTTCAACATGCTTTCCGGTTATTCGGAGCCGCTTTCCTGGAATAAGCTGTCTCTCGCCCCTCTGTGGCTGAAGGATAAGTTTCTGTACCTGATCGGCCGTGAGGCAGAGCATGCAAAAGCAGGAGAAAAGGGACATATCGTTGCGAAGATGAATTCCCTGTGCGACCGGGATGTGATCGCCGCGCTGTATGCGGCAAGCGCGGCCGGCGTGAAGATCGATCTGATCGTGCGCGGCATCTGCTGTCTGAAGGTGGGGATCCCCGGCGTGAGCGAGAACATCACCGTCCGCTCCATTGTGGGGACCTTCCTGGAGCACTGCCGGATCTTCTATTTTGAAAACGCTGGAAAGAGCGAGGTCTACTGCGGCAGTGCAGACTGGATGCCCCGTAACCTGGAGCGCCGCGTGGAGATCCTGTTTCCCGTGGAGGATCCTAAGCTGAAAGAGAAGCTGATCCATATCCTGGATGTGCAGATGGCGGATACCCTGAAGGCCCAGGTGCTCCTTCCCGACGGAAGCTATGAAAAGGTGGACCGCAGGGGCAAGGAGCCCATCAACGCGCAGGAGGTGTTCTGCCGGGAAGCTATAGAGGCTGCGAAGGCGGAAGCGGAGGAAGGAAAGGACAGCCGGGTGTTCATTCCGGAAATGCATGTGAAGGAAGAATGACGGCCTGCTTTGTCCCGGTATGGAGGAAACGATGAAATATCAGATCATACTCGCGAGCGCTTCTTCCAGAAGGAGAGAGCTGCTCGCTCAGATCGGCATCCCCTTTACGGTGCAGGCCGCAGAAGGAGAAGAAAAGTGCGAAGCCAGGCTCCCTCAGAAGCAGGTGGAGGAGCTGTCCTTTCACAAAGCGCTGGAAATTGCCGGGAAGGCGGAAGGAAACGTTGTGGTCATCGGCGCGGACACCCTCGTTTTCTTCCGCGGAAAGCCTCTCGGAAAGCCGCGGGATGAGAAAGAGGCGGCAGGGATGCTGAAAACCCTGCAGGGACAGACGCACCAGGTTTATACGGGCGTGACCCTCATCTGGCATCACAGGGGAGCCCTGCGGCAGCGGAGTTTTCACGAGCGCACCGATGTGACGGTCTATCCCATGACGGAGGAAGAGATCCTGGATTACGTAAAAAGCGGGGAGCCGATGGACAAGGCCGGCGCTTACGGCATCCAGGGGCTGTTTGCAAAATTTATAAGGAAGATCGAAGGAGATTATTATAACGTGGTGGGGCTTCCCGTGGGACGCCTCTACCAGGAGATGAAAGCGGAAGGACTGCTGCAGTGACAGCGGAATGGAAAACAGGATGAAAAAAGCGGTGATCTTTGATCTGGATGGGACGCTTGCAGACACCATCGCGTCCATCACATACTGTGGGAACCTGGCCCTTGCCCAGTTCGGCCTGCCCTCCTTTCAGGAGGCGGACTATAAATATTTCGCTGGGGACGGCGCGGCCATGCTCGTCCGCCGCGCGCTTCTTGCGGCGGGAGATGAAAAGCTCGCACATTATGACGAGGTATATGCGGCATACCGGAAGATCTTTGCGAAGGACTGCATGTATCAGGTGAAGCCCTGCGACGGGATCGTGCCGCTGCTTACGGAACTGAAAAAGAGAGGAGTCCGGACCGCTGTCCTTTCCAACAAGCCGGATGCGGACAGCCGCCGGGTGGTGGAGGAGCTGTTCGGAAAAGGCTTTTTTGACCATATACAGGGACAGAAGGACGGGATTCCCAGAAAGCCCGATCCGGCAGGTGTGTACCGGATCATGGAAGCGTTCGGCCTGGAAGCGGAGGATTTTCTCTATGTAGGGGACAGCAGCGTGGACATGAAAACCGGAAAGGCGGCGGGAATCTATACGGTGGGCGTGCTGTGGGGGTTCCGGGACCGGAAGGAACTTGAGGAAAACGGGGCGGACGCCGTGATCGGACGGCCTGAGGAGCTGCTGGACTGTCTGGATGAAAAACAGGAAAGGCAGGTATCGGGATGATCAAACTGATCGCATCGGATATTGACGGGACGCTGATCGAGGAATCCACGCCGGATCTTTATCCGGAAATGGTGCAGGAGATCCGCCGCCTGACGGCAGACGGCATACTTTTCTGTGCGGCGAGCGGCAGGCAGCTCCAGAGCGTCAGAAATGTTTTTCGTGACGTGGCGGATGAAATCTGTTATATTGTAGAAAACGGAGCCCTCATCCATTACCGGGGAGAAAATCTGGCCGTGACCCCGATGCGGCGTGAGTATGTACGGGAGATCACCGAACAGCTCCGCGCGCTCGGACCCGGTTATGATTTTGTAGTCTCCACCCCGCAGGGGAGCCTGATCGAAACGAAAAACCGGGCTTTCCTGCGTCTGATGGCGGAGGGGTATCGGAACGTCTTCCGCCAGGTGGATGATGTCCTGAAGGAGGAGGCGGAGGTCCTGAAGATCGCGGTCTACCATGAGGGAAGCATCCGCGTGTTGGGAGAGAGCACGCTGATCCCCGCCTGGAAGGACCGGGTAAAGGTCTGTATGGCCGGAGAGGAATGGGTGGATTTCATGGATGCTTCCGTGGATAAGGGAAACGCTCTCAGCCGGCTTCAGAAGCAGTTCGGCATCCTGCCGGAGGAAACCATGGCCTTTGGGGACAACAGCAATGATATCGGGCTGATGAAGGCTGCCGTATACAGCTATGCGGTGGAAAACGCGAGGCCGGAGGTAAAAGCCGCGGCAAGGTTTGTCTGTCCGTCCTATGAACAGAAAGGCGTATGGAAAGTCATTCATGAAATGGAAGAGAAAAACAGGGAAAAAAACTCTTGCGCAATAGCGGGACACAGGGTATAGTTTTGGTAGAAGCTTTAGGAGAAGGAGGGAAGAAAATGCAGGGGTATGACGACGCTGTTCTGACATGTTTTCTGGAAAATCAGGGAAAGCTCTTCCCGGAGGAGGATGTGGCCTCCAGCCTGGAAGAAGCGGAAGCATTCCTGGAGGAATGCATGGCGGTCGTGGTTGATTCGCCCGAAGAGGTACGGGAGTACTTTGAGGAAGAAGGGCTTGATATGGACGGAGCCGGACTGGATGAACTGCTGGACGCCGACGAGGTATTTGATGTGGGCGACGGCAGATACCTGATCGTGGAAGGATAACGGCACGGATAGCCGGGCTGATAACAGTATGCAGGGGGGAAGCAGAACAGATGCGGACTGCCTGCATACTTTTTTTGACTTTTCCGCAGAAAGCGAAAAAGACTCCCTGCAAAGCTTCCCATAAGGCAGATTTGGAAAGGAGAAGGCCGTTCCGGGAGAATGGACGGCAGAGTTGGAGAGGTATTATGAAAAAATTGAAAAAGAGCAGAAAAAAGCTGATCGCCCTGATCGCTGTGATCCTGGTGGCAGCGGCGGCGGTGGTTTCCGCGGTCAGGGCCGGCGGAAGCGGCGGCCGTTACCTGGAGACGATGGTGCAGGCCCGGGATATTATCTCCTATCTGGAGTTTTCCGGCAACATTGAGGCTTCGGATGTTTCTACCGTATATGCATCCGTGACTGCCCAGGTGACGGAGGTTCCGGTGGAGGAAGGCGACTGGGTGGAAGCCGGGGACGTGATCGCAGTCCTGGATTCCAGCGATGTGGAATATAATATCTCCCTGCAGGAAGCGAACCTGAAGCAGGCGCAGCTTTCGGATTCCTATAACATAAAGGACAGCCAGACCAGCCTGGATAATCTGAACACCCAGCTTGAGGAAGGTCTGAATTCCACGCTGAATACGGCGCAGGAGACGCTGCTTTCCGCCCAGGAGAGCTATCAGACTGCCGTGGAAACCTACAATAGGGCAAAAGAAGAGCTGGAGGGCGGGACGAACCAGTCGGTGGTATCCGCCAGGCAGAGCCTCGCTTCCGCGCAGGCATCCTATGATTCCGCCGTGAACCAGCATGAAAACCATCTGATCACGGACGAAGCGCTCGCCACCTATGCGGTCACTTTAAGCAACGCCCAGGAAAGCCTGCGCCTTGCTGAGGAGAATGCCGAAAAGGAAGTGCAGGACTATTATGACGACATGGTTTCCGCGGAAGAATCCCTCGCGGATGCGGAGAGGGATTATGAAGCGGCAGAGCTTTCCATGGACCAGAATGTGCAGACCAGTGAGGAAGCCCTGGAAAAAACGCAGGCTCTGGCCTCTCAGGAAGCGACGGAGATCGAGCTGGAGCATCTGCGGGAATCTCTGGATGACTATACCATTACCGCGCCCATCAGCGGTTATATCACAGACCTGTCCCTGAAGGAAGGCGAGTACACGGCCAGCGCTGCAGCGGCTGCGGAAGTGACCAGCTTCGATACCATGCAGGTCAAGGTAAAGATCAGTGAATACGATGTGGGCAAGGTGAAGGAAGGGGATGCGGTCCAGATCCATCTGGATGCGCTGGATAAGGATTACGAAGGGACCATATCCAGGATCTCCCGGACAGCCACCGTAGAAAATGAGGTTTCCTATCTGGATGCGGTGGTGGAATTTGATGCGGATGATGAGGTACGTGACGGCCTTTCCGCCGAGGTGCGTCTCATCCGGGACCAGGAGCTCGGCGTTCCCGCCCTGCCTTCTGAAGCGATCGCCTATCACGACGATAATACCGCTTATGTTTACATACGGGACGATGCCGGAAAGGTAGTGGAGCAGCCGGTCACTCTCGGAGCCACAGACGGGACGTGGGTGCAGATCGCAGACGGGCTGGAAATGGGTGAGACCGTCCTCTATGTATACACGCCGTCCTATGCCGATCTGATGATGATGGCAGCACAATAGGAGGTGTGAGCGATGGAGGACCACACGATTCTCAAGATGAAGGGAATTGTCAAGCAGTATCAGGTCGGGGGCGAGATTTCCACCGTACTCAAGGGCATTGACCTGGAGGTGAAGGAGGGGGAGTTTCTCGCGGTGCTCGGGCCTTCCGGCTCTGGAAAATCCACGCTGATGAACATCATCGGCTGCCTGGACGTACCGACGGCAGGCGAGTATATCCTGGACGGCAGGAAGATCGGAAGCCAGGATGAGAAGGCGCTGGCAAAGATCAGGAATCAGGAGATCGGGTTCATTTTCCAGTCTTTTTTTCTGATGCAGCGTCAGACTGCTCTGCAGAATGTGAAGCTTCCCCTGATCTATGCGGATGTGCCGGAACGGGAGCAGAACAGCCGGGCTGAGGAAATGCTGCGCCGGGTTGGCCTTCTGGATAAAAAGGACTATTATCCGAACCAGCTTTCCGGAGGTCAGCAGCAGAGAGTGGCCATCGCCAGGGCGATGTGCAACAATCCCAAGATCCTTCTGGCAGATGAACCCACCGGGGCTCTGGATCAGAAGACGGGCCGCCAGGTGATGGAACTGTTTCACGAGATCAATGAAGAAGGAAGGACGATCATCATGATCACACACGATGCCAATATTGCGGCTCATGCGAAGCGGATCGTCCGGATCCTGGACGGAAATATCGGGGAAGGAGATACGGCAGATGCTTAATATCGGAATCGTCAAACAGAGTGTCCAGCTTTCTCTGGAGAACATCAGGAGCAATAAGATGCGCACCCTGCTCACCACGCTGGGCATCATCATCGGCGTGACGGCGGTCATCTCCCTGATCACCATCGTGAACGGAGCGATCAGCACCGTCATGAGTGAATTTTCCTCTCTGGGCGCAGGGACCCTTACCGTTTCCATCACGGGGACGCCGCTAAAATCCGGGCTGACCGAAACGGACCTGGAAAGCCTGGACGAGCTCGATAATGTGGCGGGTGTTTCCCCCACAGTGAGCGCCACCGGCATGGCTGCAAGAAACCAGATCCTGCTGGATAATGTATCTATCCAGGGAAAAAGCGAGGTTTATTATGCGCACAACGATCTTGTCACCGTCGGCAGGCCCATCAACCGGCTGGATGTGGAGGATGAGGCGTATGTCTGCGTGATCGACCAGGATATCGCGGAGAGCCTGTTTCCGGGAGAGAATCCCGTCGGAAAGACGCTCACGCTGAACAGCATGGTCTACACCGTCATCGGCCTGGAAGGGGACAATTCCGACCTGATGGCATCCATGTCAACCTTTGGAAGCAGTTCGGACGGAACCGTGACCATCCCCTATACCACGGCGAGGAAGGTGACGGGGCAGAACACGATCAGCAGTCTGGAGATCTATATTGAAAATGCGGATTATACCGACCAGCTCTCGGACGAAGTGGAGGGCGTACTGTATCAGGCTTTCAACCAGAACGAGGACAGCTATTTTGTCTTTGCCATGGACAGCCTGCTGGATACCATGAACGAGATGATGAGCATGCTCACCTATATGCTGGCGGGCATCGCGTCCATCGCCCTTCTGGTGGGCGGCATCGGGATCATGAATATGATGCTGGTGTCCGTGTCGGAAAGAAAGCAGGAGATCGGCCTTAGAAAGGCCATGGGAGCGACGCCGGGAAGGATCCAGCTCCAGTTTCTTCTGGAATCCGTGGTGCTTTCCCTGATGGGAGGCATCATCGGCGTGATCCTGGGACTTCTCATTTCCGCGGCGGCCTCGGCGCTGATGGACACGGACTTTGTCTTTTCCCTCTCGGCGGTGGCGCTGGGAGTGGGCTTTTCCACGGCGGTCGGCATCATTTTCGGCTGGGCGCCTGCCAGGAAGGCGAGCCGCCTGAGTCCCATCGATGCGCTCAGAAGCGAATAAAAAGGAGATATTATGTTCAGAATAACGGATAAAATGAATTTAAAAACGGCGGCCCTGTTGCTCGCGGGCCTGCTCGGCGTAACAGCCGCAGCGCCTGTGACAGCGCAGGCGGCCCCTGTTTCCGGAGAAGGGACCATCACGGCTGAGGAAGATATGCTTTCTCTGGATATTGGAGAGACCGGGACTGTGAAGGTGGATTATGACCTGGCGGGCGGTTTTGCCGATCTGGCGGTCCTGACGGCGGACCCCGGCATCGCGGCGGTCGTCTTGACCGACAATGGGAACGGCACAGCCACGCTCACCGCGGCGGCCGTCTCTCCCGGGACTACGGTGGCTGCCGTTTACAGGATCAGCAATGCGGCAGTGGTGGACTACATCACGATCCGCAGCGGCCTGGCGCAGGAAGGGGAGGTATATACCCAGATGAACGGGACTTCCCTTGTGACGGTATACGAGGACCGTATGGTGTACTATAACAGCACGCTCACCGGACGGAACGGGGCAAGCGTCGCTATTTCCGGGATCGGGGTGGAACGGGAAAGCGGGCTGGACTGCCTGAAGGTGACGGGAAGCTTGCTTTCCGGGGATGCGAAGACGCCCGGCATGAACATTTTCTACGCGGACTTTTACGGAGCGGCGGGAGAGCTGATCAAGCGCCAGGCGCTTTATACCAGGAATCCGGTCAGCGGAAATACGCTGGAACTGGAATGGTACATCCCGGAGGGCTGCACCATGATCGTGCTGGAGTGAGCGGTTTTGGAGCAATTGATCTCGGAGCGGCCGGTCTGTAAAGACGACCGGTCCTGAGATCGCTGTCTTGGATAAAAAAAGGATATTTCGGGGGAGACGGGGAGATGAAAAGAACAGAAAAAAAGAGTGTCATTTGGATCGACTGCGCCAAATTTCTGGCTATCCTGGCAGTGCTGGTCGATCACGGAAAGGGAATCCTGTACGAAGGGGAGACGATCCAGTACATTTCCTTCTTTTCCGTGGCCGTCTTCTTTTTCCTGTCAGGGATGACCTCATGGTACTCCCTGGAGCGGAGGAGACCGGAAGAAACCTTTGCCCGCTGGACGGCAAGGCGGGTGTGGCGCATCTTCGCCCCCTACATGGTGGCTGTGGCCGTCTGCCAGTTTTTTAAAAGCGGCTATAGCCTGAGCCTGGGGCCTTATATTCTGTGGGTTTTGAATTTTAATCTGGAGGGACAGTTCTATTTTGTGCTGATCTACCTGCAGCTCATCGCGGCCGCCCCTGTTTTGTATCTCCTGACAAAATACTGCAGGAGAGGAAAGTTCAGTTTTCTGTGGAGGCTGATATATCTGGGAGCAGCAGGGACCGTATCCATCTTCTGTATGAAGCATACCTTTGCCCTGCAGACCTATGGCGGGGGAAATTATCTGCTCGGCGGAACCTATCTGTTCCTGTTTGTGATGGGTCTGATCGCGGCGGATATGCAGATCCGGATCAGATACCGGAGCCGGGCGGTTGTCTGTGCAGCCGCTTCCACAGTTGTCTTTGCGGCTGTGCTCATCTTTCTGCTGAAGGACCGCCTCGCTCTGGATGAAGCTCTGTTTGGCTGGGCCCTCCGGGTAAATCCGCCGGGGATCACCATGACGGTTTATTCCCTGGCGGTGATCTTTCTGATCTTTTCCTGGTGCAGCCTGGGAGTCCTGACGGGCAGCCGGGCAGTCGCCCGTCTGTTGGATGCGCTCGCCTGGCTGGGACGGTATACCCTCTATATTTTCCTGTACCATATGTTGATCCTGGAATATCTCCCGGCAGTGCTCCCGTTCCTGGATGAAGTGTCGCTTTTAAAGGCGGCGGTATACCTGGGAGTGATGATCGCCCTTCCCGTGGGGGGAAAGCTTCTCTATGACCGGCTTCGCAGAAGCCTCCTGAAAAAGGCTGCAGAGGAGAAGCCTGTCGGCAAGAAGGCTGCAGAGGATTCTGCCAGCCTTTTGGAGAAACCACCCTTTAAGGGCGGCTCAGAATGAGCGTTTCAATGGCGTCGGCCAGGCCGTTGTGTTCATTGTCATAACGCGTGATATAATCGGCGGACTCCTTTACTTGGGGGTCCGCATTTTTCATGGCGATCCCGGTCCCGGCGGCGAGGAGCATGGAAATGTCGTTGGGCGCGTCTCCCGCCGCAAAGCTGTTTTCCACTGGGATGCCGAAATGGCGGCAGACCTGCAGGATGGCGTTGCCCTTCCCAGACCGGCTGCTGTAGAATTCCAGGTACTGCGCGTTGGAAAACTGCGCCGTCACCTGGTCTCCGTAACGCTCCTCCACTTCTTTTTTGAGGCCTTCCAGCTTTGCGTGGTCGGTCAGATGGATGGCATGCATTTTATAGGGAGGCGCGGTGAGGACGGAGAGCGGATCGGGAGAGATGATCAGGGGAAGATGGATGCGTCTGCGGTAGAAGCGGACTTCCTCATCCTCCTTTTCACAGACGATCTCATGCTCCGTATAAGTTTGATAATGAATGCCGCGCCGTTTTGCTGCATCGGCGATTCCACGGCAGATATCGAGGGGGACCACATAGGAAAAAAGAGGGGCGCGCGCCGTACAGTCCCACGTCAGGCTCCCGTTATAGGCGATCAGCAGGGTGTCGGGATAGAACAGACCAGCCTCCCCCATGACCTCCAGCATGCTGTCCAAGGGACGGCCGGAGGTGAGGACGAGCCTGTGCCCTGCCTCGGTCATGCGGTCCAGGATATGCTTTGTCGCGGGCGATACGGTGCTGTCATTTTTAAGCAGCGTGCCGTCCATATCGCTGAAAAGGATCTTACTGTTTTCCCTGCTGATTTCCATATAAATCTCCATTCCGGAGCGTAAGAGACGGGGCGAAGAGAAATCGCGAATGCGATTTCTCTGATGCCTAAGAGCAATTTGTGACGCTCCGGCACATAATTGCTGCAAAGCTTCGCTTTGCTGTGAAAAATAAGCCATCAGGCTTGCTTTTCACACTATATGCTCCTTTTCTCCTTCAGACGTTCCCAGATATCATAGGGAATGACCAGCTTTCCGTGGTAACCCGTGGCGAGTTCCAGCCCCGGTTTGTTGGAACCGTGAAAATCGGAACCGCCGCTGATGAGAAGGCCGTTTTTTTCGGCGAGCTGGCGCATTTCCCGTTCCTCTCCGGCGCTGTAGGTGGAATAGATTGCTTCGATCCCCACCAGTCCCGCCTCCTTTAAGAGGGAGACCAGCGTCTGCAGGGCTTCCTTTCCCATATGATACAGCGTGGGATGGGCGAGGATGGGAAGGCCCTCAGCCTGCCGGATGAGTTCCACCGCCTGGACGGGAGTGACCTTTTCCCGCGGGACGAAGTACGGGCAGTGATCTCCCACATATCGTTCAAAGGCCTCCGGAAGACTCTTCACGTAGCCGTTATCCAGCAGGTATCTGGCATAGTGCGCGCGCGTGACGACGGCTCCCGGAAAGGCTGCAAGCAGCTTTTCGTAGGAAATGTCGATCCCGGCGCCTGCGAGATTTGCGCACATTTTCCGGTTTCTCTCAATGCGGGAATCCACGAACGCCTGAACCTGTCTGGCAAAAGCCGGGGCTTTGTAGTCGATGGCAAGCCCCAGCACATGGATATCCCGTCCCTTATATTCCGTGGAAAATTCAATCCCGGGGATCACTTCGATATCTTTTCCCTCGGAGTAGGCGAGGGCTTCGTCCAGCCCTGCCGTGGTGTCATGGTCCGTCAGGGCGAAGGCGGACAGCCCTTTCTTCCGGGCAAGATCCACCAGTCCTGACGGGGAGAAGGTCCCGTCTGACCGATTGGAATGGACATGTAGATCCACAATCCTCATATCGTTTTCCAGCCTTTCTGGCAGCTCAGTTTTCATCGTCTTCCTTATCTGCGGTGTAGATGGTGCGCTTTCTCGCCATTGCATCGCTTGCCAGGTATTCGTCGTAGGTTGTGATCTTGTCGATCAGCGAGCCGTCCGGAAGGATCTCCATGATGCGGTTTGCCGTGGTCTGCACGAACTGATGGTCCCGGCAGGAAAAGAGCGCCACGCCCGGGAATTTGATCAGGGCGTTGTTCAGGGCGGTGATGGACTCCATATCCAGATGGTTGGTGGGCTCGTCCAGGATCAGGCAGTTTGCACCGGAGATCATCATTTTTGAGAGCAGGCATCTTACCTTTTCCCCTCCGGAAAGGACGCGCACTTTTTTCACGCCGTCCTCGCCCGCAAACAGCATTCTTCCCAGGAAGCCGCGCACATAGGTGATATCCTTTACCGGGGAATAGCCCATGAGCCAGTCTGCGATGGTCAGGTCATTGTCAAATTCCTTTGAACTGTCCTTGGGGAAGTATGCCTGTGAGGTGGTCACGCCCCACTTGTAGGTTCCCTCGTCCGGCTCCAGCTCACCCATGAGGATTTGGAAGAGCGTGGTCTTCGCCAGCTCGTTTCCGCCTACGAAAGCGATCTTGTCATTGTGGCCCATGATGAAGGAGATGTTATTTAGCACCTTTTCCCCGCCTATGGTCTTGGAAATGCCTTCCACGGTGAGCACCTCGTTCCCGATCTCCCTGTCGGGGCGGAAATCAATATAAGGATATTTCCGGCTGGAGGGTCGGATCTCATCCAGCTGGATCTTTTCCAGGGCACGCTTTCTGGACGTGGCCTGTTTGGATTTGGAAGCGTTGGCGGAGAAACGGGAGATAAACTCCTGCAGCTCCTTGATCTTTTCTTCCTTTTTCTTATTCGCTTCCTTCATCTGTTTGATGAGAAGCTGGCTGGATTCATACCAGAAATCATAGTTGCCGGCATACAGCTGGATCTTTCCATAATCAATATCCGCGATATGGGTGCAGACCTTATTCAGGAAATAACGGTCGTGGGAAACCACGATCACCGTGTTTTCAAAATCGATGAGGAAGTCCTCCAGCCATGCGATGGCATCCAGGTCCAGGTGGTTGGTGGGCTCATCTAACAGCAGGATATCCGGATTGCCGAACAGCGCCTTCGCCAGCAGTACCTTTACCTTCTGGCTTCCGTTTAAGTCCTTCATCAGGCTGTTGTGATATTCCGTTTCGATGCCGAGGCCGTTTAAGAGGCTGGCCGCGTCGGACTCCGCCTCCCAGCCGTCCATCTCGGCAAATTCCGCTTCCAGCTCGCTGGCGCGGATGCCGTCTTCGTCGGAAAAGTCTTCCTTCGCGTAGATTGCTTCCTTTTCCTTCATGATCTCATACAGACGGGCGTTTCCCATGATCACGGTGTCCAGCACCGGATACTCGTCATATTTAAAATGATCCTGCTCCAGCACGGAGAGACGCTGGCCGGGAGTGATGACCACTTCTCCGTTGGTGGGTTCTAGCTGGCCGGAAAGAATCTTTAAAAAGGTAGACTTTCCCGCTCCGTTCGCACCGATCAGGCCGTAGCAGTTGCCCTCCGTAAACTTGATGTTCACATCCTCAAAGAGCGCCTTTTTTCCTAATCTTAAAGTGACATTGACCGCTTGTATCATTGTTAAAACCTCATTTTTCCCAAATCCGCGTTTTTGACTGCCTTTCTATTATACACAAAACGCCGGAATTATCAATAAAAATTGGAGGAAAAAGGCAGACGTGGTATTTCTTGAAATTATTTCTCAAAAGTTACTATTCACAGCCTGGCAGATCAAAGATTGCACTGCGTCATGCTGATTCCCGAAAAATTTCTGCAGACCGTCAGATGCAAGATGCTTGCATTTATGGCGGCGGCAGGAGATAATAAGAGGAGACTCCGGCAGAAAAAAGCCTGCGCTCTGAAACGCACCGGCGCCTGACGCAGCCGGCGGCCGGAGTGAGCCGGAATAACAAAAATATGGAGAGCGGATTACGCTTCAGAACGGAGGAAAGCATGAAGATCAGATATCTGGGAACAGCGGCGTGCGAGGGAGTGCCTGCCGCTTTCTGCAAATGCGGGGTGTGTGAAAAGAGCAGGAAGGCAGGAGGAAGGAACATCCGGACGAGAAGCCAGGCGGTCATAGATGATACGCTGCTTCTTGATCTGAATGCAGATACATACATTCACAGTCTGTACTATGGGCTGGATCTGCCATCCATCCATACCTGCCTCATTACCCATGACCACAAGGATCATCTTTATCAGGACGAACTTGGCAACAGACGGGAGGGATTTGCCCATGGCATCGATGGACAGCCGCTGTATATATACGGAACCTATCCCGCCTATGCGAAGGTGGCGGCGACCATCGCCAAAGGGACGGGAGAGGCGGATCATAATGTGATGGAGGATCGGGTAGTGCCGGTGCGGGTGAAGGCCTTTGTTCCCTTTGAGACGGAAGGGTATCGGATCACACCGCTTGCCGCACGGCATGATGAGCGCTGCGAGCCGTTGATCTATCTCATTGAAAAAGAAGGGAAGGCGCTTCTGTACGCCCATGACACGGGCCTGTTTCCGGAGGAGACCTGGGAATATCTCGTCAGCCATCCAGTGAAGCTGGATCTGGTGAGCCTGGACTGCACCCACGCCGTCCAGCAGGAGAGCAGCGGACACATGGGCTTTTCGGCCAATGCGAAGATCCGAGACCGGCTGGTAAAGGAAGGGCTTGCGGATGGGAACACCGTGTATGTGGCAAATCATTTTACCCATAATGCGGGAGTGACCTATGACGAGATGCTGCCTGTGGCGGAGAAGTACGGGTTCCTGGTGTCCTATGACGGGATGGAGATTGAAGTATAGAAGATATGGGGAACGAAAGGAAGATTTTTGAAGATCAGGAGGGATCCGACATGATGGAAAGAAAAGAAAATACGCCGCCTGCGCAGACGGCATCCCGGCCGGGCATCAGCCGCGACGCGATCAAATATTTCGCCATGCTGACCATGTTCATCAACCATGTGGCCAATGCCTTTGTGCCGCCGGAAAGCGTATGGTTTGAGGTGATGGTGGACATCGGCTATTTCACAGCGGTGACGATGTGCTTTTTTCTGGTGGAAGGGTATCAGTACACCCATTCCAGAAAAAGATACGCCCTCAGGCTTCTCATCTTCGCCCTGATCTCCCAGATCCCCTATGTGATGGCCCTGCAGTTCGGCATGCTGAACATGTTGTTTACGCTGCTATTCTGTTTTTTGATCCTGCATGTGCGCCACCGGGTATCAAACGGCTTTGTCCGGAATCTGCTGGTGGTCCTGCTGGTGCTCGTCACCCTGTTCTGCGACTGGTCCCTGCTTGCGGCTATCTATACGATCCTGTTTGACCGGGCGGCGGGAAATCGGAAAAAGCAGGCGGCTGCCTTCGGCTTTGCAGCGGTCCTGTTCGCTCTTTTCAACTGGATGTCGTATGTAATGCAGATGGCCCCTCTTCCTGCGTTGGGCCACGCGCTCGCCTCCTGCCTGGGGATCGTGGTATCGGGGATCGTGATCCTACGTTTCTATAATGGAAAGAAGGGAAAACGGAGCGGACGTTTTTCCAAATGGTTTTTCTACGTCTTCTATCCGGCTCATCTGTTTGTCCTGTGGCTCATCCGGCTTGGCCTGGGCTTGTGACAGGATGGAAGCAAAGCGGACTTTCTGAAGGACGGTCATCAGGCTGTAAGCCGCCGGAAAGCGGAGCAGGGGTGACCGGCTGGCGGATGAAGGATATGGGAAAAAAATTATAAAATTAAGAAAAATTGAGAAAAATAAAGAAAAGGAAAAAAAATTTAAGGAAAAAGCTTTCTCTTTCCCGTTAATGACGTTGCATAAAAAGGGGTGAAAACATAATATATGTATAGTGTTTAGCACTCGATGAATGTGAGTGCTAACAGCCTAATAAATACTGAATCAGAAAGTATTCGATCAAGGAGGCATTTTTATGAAATTAGTACCTTTAGGCGACAGGATTGTATTAAAACAGCTGGAAGCGGAAGAGACGACCAAATCCGGGATCGTTCTTCCCGGACAGAGCAAGGAGAAGCCCCAGCAGGCGGAAGTCATTGCTGTAGGCCCCGGCGGAATGGTGGACGGTAAGGAAGTCAAGATGGAAGTGAAGCCGGGAGATAAGGTGATCTATTCCAAATATTCCGGAACAGAAGTAAAGCTTGACGAAGATGAGGAATACATCATCGTAAGACAGTCCGATGTGCTTGCGGTAATTGAATAAGCAGACGCTTCAATGCGGATGCGCAGACGCGCAGAGCGCGGTGCGCAGAGGCGCAGTGCGTAGAAACGCACGATAATAAATCAGATTATGGAGGCAGATTATTATGGCAAAGGAAATTAAATACGGAGCAGACGCCCGTACAGCCCTGATGGCCGGTGTGGATCAGGTGGCAAATACAGTAGGAGTAACCCTTGGACCGAAAGGAAGGAACGTTGTTCTGGATAAGTCCTATGGCGCTCCCCTCATTACCAATGATGGTGTGACCATCGCAAAGGAGATCGAACTGAAAGATCCCTATGAGAACATGGGCGCTCAGCTTGTAAAGGAAGTCGCTACCAAGACCAATGATGTGGCAGGCGACGGCACCACCACTGCGACCGTTCTGGCGCAGGCAATGGTGAGCGAAGGAATGAAGAACCTGGCTGCAGGCGCGAACCCGATCATCATGAGAAAGGGTATGAAGAAAGCTACTGACTGCGCAGTTGAGGCGATCCAGAAGATGAGCTCCAAGGTCAACGGTAAGGAGCATATCGCGAGAGTTGCTTCCATTTCTGCCGGAAATGACGAAGTGGGTGCAATGGTTGCGGATGCGATGGAGAAGGTGTCCGGAGACGGCGTTATCACCATCGAAGAGAGCAAGACCATGCAGACCGAGCTTGACCTGGTAGAAGGCATGCAGTTTGACAGAGGATATATTTCCGCTTATATGTGCACTGATATGGATAAGATGGAAGCGGTCCTGGATAATCCTTATATCCTCATTACCGATAAGAAACTTGCCAACATTCAGGAGATCCTTCCTCTGCTGGAGCAGGTTGTCCAGAACGGCGCGAAGCTGCTGATCATCGCTGAGGATGTTGAGGGCGAGGCCCTTACCACCCTGATCGTCAACAAGCTGCGCGGCACCTTCAACGTGGTTGCTGTAAAGGCTCCTGGTTATGGAGACAGAAGAAAAGAGATGCTGCAGGATATCGCGATCCTGACCGGCGGCAAGGTGATCAGCGATGAGCTTGGCCTTGACCTGAAGGAGACGCAGCTGTCCGATCTGGGCCGTGCTAAATCCGTGAAGGTTCAGAAAGAGAACACCGTCATCGTTGACGGCGAGGGCGACAAGGCTGATATCCAGGCCAGAATTTCCCAGATCAAGAAGCAGATCG
>DWYY01000073.1 GCA_019118445.1 Candidatus Eisenbergiella merdipullorum
TGCCCCGGCAGGAAAATATTTTCACAGTCTTTTCTTATAAAACTTCTCCACTCCCTGGATCACCTGATACAGCCCCATGGCGATCACGCAGAGGATGAGGATGGAGGTGATCACCATATCCAGCTTGAACACCTGACTCCCATAAATGATCAGATATCCCAGTCCTCTTCTCGCTGCGAGAAATTCCCCGATGACCACGCCCACTAGAGCCAGGCCGATATTGACCTTCATGGTGCTTAAAATGATGGGGATGGAACCGGGGAGCACCACCTTGAAAAGGGAATCCTTTCGGCTTCCTCCCAGAGTATAGATCAGCCGGATCTTTTCTTCGTCCACCTGCCGGAAGCCCGTATACAGGCTGATGATGGCGCCGAAAAGGGCCACGGACATGCCGGCGACGATGATGGTGTTCATGCCTGTGCCCAGCCACACGATGAGAAGGGGCGCGAGAGCGGATTTTGGCAGGCTGTTTAAGACCACCAGGTAGGGCTCCACGATCTCGGAAAGCCTGGTGGAATACCACAGGACGGTGGCGCATATCATGCTGATGAGAAAGACCAGCAGAAAGCTCAGCAGGGTTTCATACAGCGTGATCCCGATGTGGGTGAGAAGGGAATTTTCCCGGAGCAGGGTGATGAAATTGACGGCCACCCGGCTCGGGCTGGAAAAGAAAAAGGCGTCGATCACATCGAGATCGGAGCATAGCTCCCATACGGCCAGAAACAGGATCAGCAGGAAAATGCGCATGAAGGTGACCATGCGCCGGCGTTTTTTGCTGGCAAGAAGAAAGGCTGCCTGGCGCGGGGTGACGCCGCCGGCTGCTGCCAAAGTCATTTTTTCGGAATGTCCTCTTGTTTTTCTTTCATCCATGATTCAGTTCCTCCCACAACAGATTGAAATAGGTTTTGAATTCCGGCGCGTTCCTTGCGGCGAGCGGACTGTCATCCTGAAGGGTAAGGCGGATGGGGATTTCCTTCAGCACCCGCGAAGGACGTCCGCTTAAAACGATCACCCGCTCCGCCAGGCTGATGGCTTCGGAAAGGTCGTGGGTGATGAGGATGGCGGTTTTCTTTGCAGAACGGATGATCCGGCAGATGTCGGCGGAGACGTTCAGCCGGGTCTGGTAATCCAGGGCGCTGAAGGGCTCATCCAAAAGAAGGATATCCGGTTCCAGTGCCATGGTGCGGACCAGGGCGGCACGCTGTTTCAGCCCTCCGGAAAGTTCGCTGGGTTTTTTGGAAAGAAAAGGCGTAAGGCCGTAATCCTCTGCCATGGCGAGGACTTTCGCCTTTTTTTCAGGCGTAAGCTGATGATTGATCTCCAGGCCGAGGATGATGTTCCGGTATACGCTGCGCCACTCAAACAGGTGGTCCCGCTGCAGCATGTAGCCGATTCCGGGCTTTTTGTCATGGGGATCTTCGGTATAAAAAGTAATGTCGCCGGATTCCGGCCGTAAGAGGCCTGCGATCAGGGACAGGATCGTTGATTTTCCACAGCCGCTCGGGCCGACGATGGCGACGAATTCTCCTGCGCGCACATGGAAGCTGATGCTGTCAAGGGCACGTACCTCGCCGCTCCGGCTGTGGTAGGAAAACGATACATTTTTCAGGGAAAGCTGAGTGTCTTCCATGTCTATTCCTCCATTCAGAAGCGTTTGAGCTTCGGGCGGCACATCTTCGATATAGAATATCATATGAAAAAAAGGGAATCCTGTTCCTTTTTGTTGAAATCGGAATTCCGGGACAGATCGAACATTGCAAGAGCGGCGATTTTGTGGTACTATCATTTTTAATTGAGCCGGAAGCCGGCCTGATGGGCCGGCTTCCAACGGACTGCAAAAAAACAGCCGGACCTGATGCGGCGGAACGGAGGTACATATGGCACAGCTCTGGGGCGGCCGTTTTACAAAGGAAACGGATCGTCTTGCATATCAGTTCAACGCTTCGATCCATTTTGATCAGCGTTTTCTGGAAGAAGATATTCAGGGAAGCATCGCCCACGCGGCCATGCTGGCAAAGCAGGGAATCCTGACAGACCAGGAGAAGGATGCGATCGTGCACGGACTGAACGGGATCCTGAAGGATGCGAAGACGGGAAAGCTCGCGGTCACAGATGAGTATGAGGATGTCCACAGCTTTGTGGAGGCGAACCTGATCGACCGGATCGGGGATGCGGGCAAGAAGCTTCATACCGGCAGGAGCCGGAACGACCAGGTGGCGCTGGACATGAAGCTTTATGTGAGAAAAGAGATCCTGGAGATCGACGGCTGCTTAAAAGAACTCCTTACGACCCTGATCGCCCTGATGGAGGAAAACCTTGATACCATCATGCCGGGCTTTACCCATATGCAGAAGGCGCAGCCCACCACGCTGGCCCATCACCTGGGAGCCTATTTTGAAATGTTCAAAAGAGACCGGCTGAGGATGAGGGATATTTACCGCCGCATGAATACCTGTCCGCTGGGAGCCGGTGCGCTGGCGGGGACAACCTATCCGCTGGACCGGGAATATACGGCGAAGCTTCTGGGCTTTGACGGCCCCACCTTAAACAGCATGGATTCCGTTTCCGACAGGGACTACTGTATCGAGCTTCTGGCCGCTCTGTCCACGGTAATGATGCATTTAAGCCGTTTTTGTGAGGAGATCATCACCTGGAATTCTAATGAATATCAGTTTGTGGAGATCGACGACGCCTATTCCACCGGTAGCAGCATCATGCCCCAAAAGAAGAACCCGGACATCGCGGAGCTGGTGAGAGGCAAGACAGGCAGAGTCTATGGTTCCCTGATGAGCCTGCTTGCGACGATGAAGGGCATCCCCTTGGCTTATAACAAGGATATGCAGGAGGACAAGGAGGTTACCTTCGACGCCATAGATACGGTCAAGAGCTGTCTGATCCTGTTTAACGGCATGGTAAAAACCATGCGCTTCCGCAAAGATGCGATGGAAAGGAGCGCTGCAGGCGGTTTCACAAACGCCACGGACGCGGCAGATTATCTGGTGGAGAAGGGCGTTCCCTTCCGCGATGCCCACGGAGTGATCGGCCGGCTGGTGCTTTTCTGCATCGAGAAGGGGAAGAGCATCGGAGAGCTTTCCCTGGAGGAGTTTAAAAGCTTCAGTCCTGCATTTGAGGAAGATGTCTATGACGCCGTTTCCTTAAAGACCTGCGTGGAGAAGCGGCTCACCCTGGGAGCGCCCGGAAGGCAGGCCATGGAGCAGGTCATTGCCATAAACAGGAAGTACCTAGAGGAAGATTGGAAGCCGGAAGAAAAATAAGACGATAAGAACATTACCGATAGTAACTGACAACAAAGGCAGAGGACGAAAGCCGCACAGGCGCGGCGGAATGGAGGAAGACATGGAAAAGAAGCTGAAAGTTGGTATCTTGGGCGGAACCGGCATGGTGGGACAGCGTTTTATCTCATTGCTGGAAAACCATCCCTGGTTTGAGGTGACGGTGATCGCCGCCAGTCCCAGATCCGCGGGGAAGACCTATGAGGAAGCCGTTGGCGGCCGCTGGAAAATGGATACCCCCATGCCCGAAGCGGTAAAGGATATCACGGTCATGAACGTAAACGAGGTGGAAAAGGTTGCCAGAGACGTGGATTTCGTGTTCAGCGCGGTCGATATGACCAAGGAAGAGATCAAAAGGATCGAGGAGGATTACGCGAGAACAGAGACGCCTGTGGTTTCCAACAACAGCGCGCACCGCTGGACGCCGGACGTGCCGATGGTCGTGCCGGAGATCAACCCGGAGCACATGCAGGTCATTGAATTCCAGAGGAAGCGCCTGGGGACCACAAGAGGCTTCGTGGCGGTGAAGCCGAACTGCTCTATTCAGAGCTATGCCCCTGTCCTGACCGCATGGAAGGAATTTGAACCTACGGAAGTTGTGGCGACCACTTATCAGGCCATTTCCGGAGCGGGAAAGACCTTCCAGGACTGGCCGGAAATGGTGGGAAATATCATTCCCTATATCGCGGGAGAAGAAGAAAAGAGCGAGAAGGAGCCGCTGCGCATCTGGGGCAAGATCGAAGACGGCGTGATCGTCCCTGCCGTTTCTCCGGTGATCACCTGCCAGTGCGTCCGTGTTCCTGTGCTGAACGGCCATACTGCCGCAGTCTTTGTAAAGTTCGCGAAAAAGACGGAAAAAGAGGAGCTCATCGAGAAGCTGGTGAACTTCAGCGGCGTTCCCCAGAAGCTCGGCCTTCCCAGCGCGCCTAAGCAGTTCATCCAGTATCTGGAGGAAGACAACAGGCCGCAGATCGCGCTGGATGTGGACTATGAAAACGGCATGGGGATTTCTGTCGGAAGGCTGCGTGAAGATACGATTTATGACTGGAAATTTATCGGCATGTCCCATAATACGGTACGCGGCGCGGCCGGCGGCGCGATCCTGTGCGCGGAGCTTTTGAAGGCGCAGGGCTACATTACCGCAAAGGAAGGGTGACATTGAGCCAGAAAACAGGAAAGGATCTGTTTATTGCGGAAAAGCCCAGCGTGGCCCGTGAATTCGCCAAAGCGTTGAAGTACCGCATGACAAACCGGGACGGCTATATGGAATCGGAGGAAGCTGTGGTGACCTGGTGCGTGGGGCATTTGGTGACCATGAGCTACCCGGAAGCCTATGATCCGGCGCTGAAGCGCTGGACGCTCCAGTCGCTTCCCTTTCTTCCGGAGGAATATAAATATGAAGTGATCCCCGGCGTGCAGAAGCAGTTCGATATCGTCAGCTCCCTTCTGAACCGAGAGGATGTGACCACGATCTATGTCTGCACGGATTCCGGGCGGGAAGGGGAATACATTTACCGGCTGGTGGAAAAACAGGCGGGCGTGCATGGCAAAGAACGGCGCAGGGTGTGGATCGATTCCCAGACGGAAGAGGAGATCCTGAGAGGCATCCGGGAAGCGAAGGATCTTTCCGCATATGATAATCTCGGCGATGCGGCCTATCTGCGGGCGAAGGAGGATTACCTGATGGGGATCAATTTCTCCCGCGTCCTCACGCTGAAATACGGCTCGCCGGTGAAAAATTACCTGAAACGGGACCGGGCCGTCATTTCCGTGGGCAGGGTCATGACCTGTGTGCTCGGAATGGTGGTGAACCGGGAGCGGGAGATCCGGCAGTTCGTGAAAACCCCCTTTTACCGGGTGACGGCATCTCTGATGCCGGAGAGCCTGGCGATGGCATCCGGGGAAGGCCATGGCGGGCAGGAAATTTCCGGCCGACAGGGAACTTCCGGCATGCAGGGAACTTCCGATCCGAAGGAAGCTTCCGCCTCACGCAGGGGCTTTGAGGGCGAATGGAGGGCGGTGGAAGGTTCCGCCTGGTATCAGTCTCCCCTTCTTTATAAGGAAAATGGCTTTCTGAAAAAAGAGAGCGCCGAGGCGCTGATCGATTTTCTGAAAACAGAGGAAGAACAGCCTGTGATCGAGAAGATCGAGCGGAAGAAGGAGCAGAAGTATCCGCCCCTTCTTTATAACCTGGCGGAGCTCCAGAATGACTGTTCCCGCCTGTTCAAGCTCAGTCCCGATGAGACGCTCCGGATCGCTCAGGAGCTGTATGAGAAAAAACTGACCACCTATCCCAGAACGGATGCCCGCGTGCTTTCTTCCGCTGTGGCGAAGGAAATTTCCAGAAACATCAGCGGACTTCGCGGCTATCAGCCGCTGGCCGCTGATGCCGCCCAGGTCCTGGAATCCGGTGCGCATAAGGGGATCGCGAAGACCAGGTATGTGAATGATAAGCTGATCACAGATCATTATGCGATCATACCGACCGGTCAGGGCTTTGGGGCGCTGCGCTCCCTTGCTCCTGCATCGGCCAGGGTTTATGAACTGATCGTCATGCGTTTTTTGAGCATTTTTTACCCGCCTGCCGTCTATCAGAAGATTTCTCTGGTCTGCGTGATGAAAAAAGAGCGCTTTTTCTCCAGTTTCCGTGTGCTCGTAGAGGAAGGCTATCTGAAGGTGGCGCGCCGGGCTGGAGGCGAGACGTCAGAAGAAAAGTATGACGCCGCTTTTCTCGCTCTCCTGCAGAAACTGAAAAAAGGGATGAAGCTTTCCTGCGAAGGCTTTTCCATCAGGGAGGGAGAAACCTCCCCGCCCAAAAGGTATAATTCCGGAAGCATGATCCTGACTATGGAAAATGCGGGCCAGTTCATCGAGGACGAGGAGCTCCGCGCGCAGATCAAGGGAAGCGGCATCGGGACCAGCGCCACCAGGGCGGAGATATTGAAAAAGCTGGTCGCCATCCAGTATCTTTCCCTGAACAAAAAAACACAGATCATCACACCTACGCAGATGGGAGAGATGGTCTACGATGTGGTATCGGATTCCATCCGCCCGCTTTTAAATCCCGCGCTCACGGCGAGCTGGGAAAAAGGGCTTGCCATGGTGGCGCAGGGTGAGATCACCAGCGATGAATACATGAAAAAGCTCACCGATTTCGTATCGAGAAGGACCAATATCGTCAAGCAGTTGAACAACCAGCAGATCCTCTACAGGCAGTTTGAGGACAGCGCGAAATATTATGGGAAAACGCCCGGGCTGGCTCCGGAGAAAAAAGCAGACGGAAAGGCGGAAAAGAAGAGCTGAGTTTTCAGGCGTATCCATGTGGAGAATGGAGGGACAAGTATGCAGGCATGCAGGATTGAGAGACTTTATGATCTCAGAGAAACCATAGCGGCCGCTGTTTTTGAAGGGGCTGAATATCCCTGGGAGGTGCTTCCCAGGATCAGGGATTTTATCATTGAGCTGGGAAACAGCCTCCCGGAAGATGTCTTTGAGAGGCGGGGAGAAAATATCTGGATCGCAAAGAGCGCAAAGGTGGCTCCTACCGCCTGCCTGAACGGCCCGCTCATCATCGATGAAGGCGCGGAAGTGCGCCATTGCGCTTTTGTCCGGGGCAGCGCCATCGTGGGAAAAGGAGCGGTGGTCGGCAATTCCACGGAGCTGAAAAATGTGATCCTGTTCAACAAGGTGCAGGTGCCCCATTACAATTATGTGGGCGACAGCATCTTGGGCTACAAGGCTCATATGGGAGCCGGCTCCATCACTTCCAACGTGAAGAGCGATAAGACCCTTGTGGTGGTGCACTGCCACGGAAAGGAATGCCATACAGGCCTGAAAAAATTCGGTGCCATGCTGGGCGACAACGTGGAAGTGGGCTGCAACAGCGTGCTCAATCCCGGGACCGTGGTGGGCCGTGGGACCAACATTTATCCGCTTTCCATGGTGAGAGGCTATGTGCCGGAAAACAGCATTTTCAAGAATGCGGATGAGATCGTGATCAAAAGGGATATGGACGAATGAACACAAGAAGGTGAAAAGAAGAGGGTGACTTTCTGGTTGACGGATGATGCAATTTCGTGTATAGTAACAGTTAAACGCGTTAATGCTTTTGTGCATTGAAGCGCCGGAAAGAATAAAGAAAAGAGGGATCAGTTATGAAAAAGTTATTGGCGGTAGTAACAGCACTTACCATGACCGCCGCAGTGCTGGGAGGCTGCTCAGGCAGCGGAAGTTCTGCTTCCACGGCGGAAAGCGCGGCATCGGAAGCACAGTCTTCTGCGGAAACTGCAGCGGCGGAAGAAACGGCGGCAGATGCCGGAAGCGCAGTGGAAAGCACGGCAGCCGGAGATTCCGCGTCGGGCAGCGATACGGTTTATCATATCGGCATCTGCCAGCTTCTGCAGCATGAAGCGCTGGATCAGGCAACACAGGGCTTCAAGGATGCCATGGTGGAGCTTCTGGGCGAGGACAGGGTTGTGTTCGATGAGCAGAACGCTTCCAATGATTCCGCAACCTGCGCAACGATCATCAATCAGTTCGTATCTGAGGATGTGGATCTGATCCTGGCGAATGCGACGGCTTCCCTGCAGGCTGCGGCACAGGGAACCACGGAGATACCGATCCTCGGCACATCTATCACCGATTATGCCACCGCCCTTGGCATCAGCGACTGGACGGGAACGACAGGAGCCAATATTTCCGGGACCTCAGACCTTGCGCCACTGGATGAGCAGGCAGCCATGCTGAACGAGCTTTTCCCGGATGCTCAGACCGTAGGCCTTCTTTACTGCTCCGGTGAGCCCAATTCCATCTACCAGGCAGATACCATCCAGGGATACCTGGAGGACTATGGATATACCTGTGAGACCTTTACCTTTGCGGATTCCAATGACCTCGCTTCCGTTGTCACCAATGCCGCGTCTGCCTGTGATGTGATCTATGTCCCTACGGACAACACAGCGGCCGCAAACACGGAGGTCATCAATAATGTATGCCTTCCCGCAGGAGTTCCGATCGTTGCCGGCGAGCAGGGGATCTGCGAGGGCTGCGGCGTTGCGACGCTTTCCATCAGCTACTATGATATCGGCTATAAGGCCGGAGAGATGGCTGTTGATATCCTGGAGAACGGCGCGGATATCTCGACCATGCCCATTGAGTATGCGCCCAATGTGACAAAAATGTATAATGAGGCGATCTGCAGCGAACTGGGCATTACGGTTCCGGATGATTATGAGCCGATCCCTGCCGAATAAAAAGAGATACGGCTTGCGAACATAACATGCAGAACAGGGATGCCCGGGACCGCGGCATCCCTGTTTTGCGGAAGCGGTTGAGAAGCGTTGCTTTCTTCCGCTTTTTGGCGTTTTTGGAGAAAAACAAAATTTCTACAGGAGGAAAAAGAAAGTGAATATCATGGCACTTTTCAACGCGCTTCCGGGCGCATGTGCGCAGGGCCTGGTGTGGGGGATCATGGCGATCGGCGTTTATATCACTTACAAGATCCTGGATCTTGCCGACCTGTCCGTAGACGGCTCTATGTGTACGGGCGGCGCCGTCTGCGTGATGATGATGCTGAGCGGCCATTCCGTGGCAATCTCGCTGCTTGCGGCATTTCTGGCCGGAATTGCGGCGGGGCTGGTTACCGGCATCCTTCATACGGCGATGGGGATTCCCGCGATCCTTGCCGGAATCCTGACCCAGCTCGGCCTGTATTCCATCAATCTGAGGATCATGGGCGGACGCGCCAATCAGGCGCTAAGCGCGACGCAGTATGACCTGCTCATTTCCCTGAGAAATGTAAAGGGTGTTCCCTTTTACGAGAACACGCTCCTGATCTGCCTGATCCTGATCGTGGTCCTGATCGCCGTGCTTTACTGGTTCTTCGGCACGGCACTGGGCTGTTCCATCCGGGCGACGGGTTCCAATCCCAACATGTCCAGGGCCCAGGGGATCAATACGGACTTCTGCAAGCTGCTGGGCCTGATGCTCTCCAATGGGATCGTCGCCTTTTCCGGCGGCCTGCTGTCGCAGTATCAAGGATTTGCCGACGTAAATATGGGACGCGGCGCTATCGTCATCGGACTGGCTGCTGTCATCATCGGAGAGGTCATTTTCCGGCGAGTGCGCGGCAATTTTGCCTTTACCCTTGCAACCGTAGGTTTTGGCGCCATCATCTACTATCTGGTGCTCCAGGTGGTGCTCTGGCTGGGATTGAATGCCAATGACCTGAAGCTTCTTTCGGCACTGGTAGTTGCAGTCTTCCTTGCGATCCCCCACCTCAAGGAAAAACATTTTTCAAAGCCGGTAAAGACCGCGAAAAAAGGAGGTGAGCCCAATGCTTGAGCTGAAAGGGATCAGAAAGACCTTTAACGCGGGCACTGTCAATGAAAAAACGGCCCTTGACGGACTGAGCCTGAAGCTGAAGGAAGGGGACTTCGTCACCGTCATCGGCGGAAACGGCGCGGGAAAATCCACCATGCTGAACGCGGTGGCGGGCGTGTTCCCCGTGGACGAAGGGACGATCACCATCGACAATATTGATGTGACTAGGCTCCCCGAATATAAACGCGCGAAATACCTGGGAAGGGTATTTCAGGATCCTATGACCGGAACGGCGGCCAATATGCAGATCGAGGAAAATCTGGCGCTTGCGGCCCGCCGCGGGAGCCGCAGGACACTCGCTCCCGGCATCACCCAGAAAGAACGCCAAATGTACCAGGAAAAACTGAAGATCCTGGGCCTTGGCCTGGAATTTCGCATGACCAGCAAAGTAGGGCTTCTCTCGGGAGGTCAGCGTCAGGCGCTGACTCTGCTCA
Organism: Candidatus Eisenbergiella merdipullorum; assembly: GCA_019118445.1. Taxonomy (GTDB): domain Bacteria; phylum Bacillota; class Clostridia; order Lachnospirales; family Lachnospiraceae; genus Eisenbergiella; species Eisenbergiella merdipullorum. Next base: position 10,109 of record DWYY01000073.1, read on the forward strand.
TGGCCACACTGAAAAGGCCGCAGCTCCTTCTTCTGGACGAGCATACTGCGGCCCTTGATCCCAAAACGGCAGCCAAGGTGCTGGAGGTGACACAGCGCATTGTGGATGAGGAACATCTGACCACCATGATGATCACCCATAACATGAAGGACGCCATCACACATGGGAACCGCCTGATCATGATGCATGAAGGCAGGATCATCTATGACGTGGAGGGAGAAGAAAAGAAGAAGCTGAAGGTTTCAGACCTCCTGCAGAAATTTGAGCAGGCCAGCGGAGGCGAGTTCGCCAACGACAGGATGATGCTCAACTGATCTTACAACGGCCCTTTTGACAAATTTTTTCAAAAGGGCTGGATTTTTGCATGGAAATGTGAGAAAATAGAACGAACGATTGGGGACGGGCCTTTTGCGGCCTTCAGACGGCATCAGGTTCCGCCGGCGGAGATATCCGGCAATATCCCCGCCCACTGAAACAATCTACATATCGAAAGGAGTTTTCACATGATCTATTCAAAAGAAGTTGAAGAAATGTGTCCAGTGGCACAGGGCGTTGCTCATGGCTGTGCTCCGATCCCTGAAGAAGCGAAATGGGTAAAGTCCAAAGAAATCAAGGACATTTCCGGCCTTACCCATGGCGTTGGCTGGTGTGCTCCCCAGCAGGGCGCCTGCAAGCTTACCCTGAATGTGAAAGAGGGTATCATCCAGGAAGCTCTGGTTGAGACGATCGGATGCTCTGGAATGACTCACTCCGCAGCTATGGCGGCTGAAATCCTTCCTGGCAGAACTGTTCTGGAAGCTTTGAATACAGACCTTGTGTGCGATGCGATCAACACAGCTATGAGAGAGCTGTTCTTACAGATCGCTTACGGCAGAAGCCAGAGCGCATTCTCCGAAGACGGACTTCCGATCGGTGCAGGCCTTGAGGACCTTGGAAAGGGACTTAGAAGCCAGGTTGGCACTATGTACGGCACGCTGAAGAAGGGTCCCCGTTATCTGGAAATGGCGGAAGGCTATGTGACGGGCATTGCTCTTGACGAAGACAATGAGATTATCGGCTACCAGTATGTAAGCCTTGGGAAAATGACGGATTACATCAAGAACGGCGACGATCCGAACACTGCATATGAAAAGGCGAAAGGGCAGTATGGCCGCGTGGAAGATGCAGTCAAGATCATTGATCCCAGAAAGGAATAAGAGGAGGTAGCGAAAATGGCTTTATTTGAATCCTATGAGAGACGTATTGATAAGATCAATGCCGTACTGAACAGCTATGGCATTGCTTCTCTGGAAGAGGCGGAGAAGATCACAAAGGATGCCGGCCTTGAAGTATATGATCAGGTGAGACAGATCCAGCCCATCTGCTTTGAAAACGCATGCTGGGCTTATATCGTTGGCGCTGCGATCGCCATCAAGAAGGGCTGCAGAAAGGCTTCTGAGGCTGCTGCAGCGATCGGAGAAGGCCTTCAGGCTTTCTGTATCCCCGGTTCCGTTGCGGACACCCGTAAGGTAGGTCTTGGCCACGGAAACCTGGGCAAGATGCTTCTGGAAGAGGATACCGAGTGCTTCTGCTTCCTGGCAGGACACGAGTCCTTTGCTGCTGCGGAAGGCGCTATCGGAATCGCTGAAAAGGCAAACAAGGTTCGTAAGAAACCCCTGAGAGTTATCCTGAACGGTCTTGGAAAGGACGCTGCTCAGATCATCTCCAGAATCAACGGCTTCACCTTTGTTGAGACCGAATATGATCCTTATACCAACACCGTTAAGGAAGTATTCCGTAAGTCCTATTCCGATGGACTCCGCGCAAAGGTTAACTGCTACGGCGCAAACGATGTCTGCGAAGGCGTTGCTATCATGCACAAGGAGAACGTTGACGTTTCCATCACCGGAAACTCCACCAACCCGACCAGATTCCAGCATCCCGTTGCAGGTAC
>DWYY01000074.1 GCA_019118445.1 Candidatus Eisenbergiella merdipullorum
TGCATAAGCATAAGTCTGAAGTTTTTGTACACATTCAGGTCCCAACAGTACAGAAGAATCTAACAAAACTGTATCAAGTATATTCTCCCTGAGATAATTCCATACAGTATCATAAATTCCTTTTTTATTTATAGGAATATATCGTATACGTTTATCCTCTTTATTAATGTTGGTTAAAAAATAAGAATTATCCTCGCTGCAAGTTGTAATTACTATTCTTTCACAATTCTCATCTATATATCGTAAAATACACTCAAGCGACTCTGATGCAAATTTTTCTCCTTGTCTCAAGCACCATATTACTTGATATTTTTTTGTACGCATATAGCCCCCTTGTCACTATCCTCTTCGATATAGCCACTTTCCCAATTTACTTACAGCCATCTTATGCACTATTTTCCATGTTTTTGAGCCATATATATTGTATAGCTCTGTTTTAAGCTTCTGATTTTCAACCTTTAATTCCTCTACATCTATATCATTTCCTTCTTCTGGTGTTGCATCCACTTCAGCCCGATACCATTTATAATAGCTTTTTTCCTGATTAACCACGTAAGGATTTGTATCTTTAAAGTATTCCAGCACATCCATCCTCTTATGAATAAGCGTTCTCTCTTCTTTTGTTATCTTTTTATTATTATCATAAAAATTATACTTTGATGGATATTTACTATATTTGTCTTGTTCATGTTCTTTTTGTTGTTTAATATACCATTTTCGTAATTCATATAAATATTTATTTCCATTCGCATATAATCCCAGCATATCTGCCTGCGCCCCGGAATCGAATCCCGAAAAATGATAGAATTTCAGTGGCACGTCATTAACCATATAGATATTTGATTCAGATTTGCTGATCTGACGATTAGAAATATTCCATGTCGATACATTATATCCAGGATCTCTGGTTATAAAAACATTTTCAAACAGACATGGGACTAAATCTCCCCACTTCTGATCCGTAAAAATACCATTTGGAATGTCATCAAAGCAGAAATCCAGCAGGCGATCACGCCACCACCTCGCAAATGCCATACCATTTTTATCATTTTTAACAGCATAAAATCCAAAATTGTAAGCCCCATGTTTTAGTGCACATATCTCATTATCCATGATTGCTGCTTTTTCCTGCTCTGGAATCGTCACATGAGGAGTTAAAATAATCGAGTATTTGTCTAACAACGCCTCCAATTCATGTAAATCATCAAATACCACTACATCCGGATCAAGATATACAACTTTTTCTGATCCTTCTTCTAAAAAATTAACTAAGGCTTGTCCTTTTACTGCGGTACATAATTCAACAACCGTATGTGTAAAAATCCAAAAATTCAAATTATCTACAGGTATTTTTAATTCTTCAACAGTTATTATTTCATCAAATGGTTCTTTTTCTGCATCAATTTCTGCAGGCCACTTATCAGAAAAAATTAAAGAAAACCTGGCTCCTTTACAATATTTTTTTACAGACTCAGCTAAAATTCTGGCTTTCGGTAAATAATTAATATTAACACTGGTATAAAAATGCATTTTATCCTCCTCCTTATTGTGTATTTAATTCAAATGAAACATCTTAGAATACAATTTCCATAATCTTGTATTTTCTATATCTTCAATTTGCTTTTTTAATTGATTAATATGCAAACGATTTTCATCATTTTCCAAACTAAGTTTTTCTTTCAAATCAGATAATTTCTGAAACTCTTTTTGCATTGTAAATACTTGATTTCTTCTTTCCAAGACCTCTCTCCATAGAGGTTGAAAAAGATTAATTGCCTCATTGTTGATTACTTCAAAATGGCATCTAAATTTAATTCTAGATCCCAAATCTGTCGTATCAACAATAATTTGTGGATCCTCATCGAAAAAAGCAATTTTATTACTATCTATCTCCCCTCCATTCATCGCTTTTATCTTGACAGGACAATTCTTTTCAACATCAAATATGGAGATATCAGTAATAATTGCATTAGTATCAATTGGATCAACTCTGAAATTGCAATCTCTGACATCCCCTAAAACAATATCTTCCTCTAAATCACTACCGCAAAAAAACTTTTGTGAATATAACTTTCCATTACAATATGTTTCAAATTTAAAACCTGTATAAGATAAACTTTGTGGGAAATCCGAGGTATCTTCCTCTCCTTCTTTTTTAAGTACAAATGTAAATTGATATACATCTGCTAAATCTCGTTCTCTGAGATATGTCCCAACTTCTCTTGAAACGTCATTATAGCTGCATGATATCTCATTTTCTCCTACTCTTTCTTGAATATAGTCCTTTTTTGAAATAACATATCCTGTATTATGAATCAATTCACAAAAAGAATAATAGGTAAAAAATTTCAAATGCGTATTATCAAGAATCCCAACATTTGTATATTCAAAACGATTATTAATCAAATTAATAATAATTGAATTATGTGCAATATTGGGAGTTGAAATCAACAACTGGCCGTCTTTTTTCAAAAGGTTATTTAACCTTTTTAATAACTTCTCAGGATTTTTTAGATGCTCGATTACATCCAGCAAAACAATATAATCATAGTTATTATCTTTAAATATCTTTAGCCATTCATCGCCTTCAATATCGCCTTGTACCTCACCAATACATGCTTTTCGGGCAAAAGCTTTTGCCAATTTCCCCGCCTCTGCATCGATTTCTACCATATCTATTTGACATTGCTTTTCTTCCTTGAGATGCTTAGCAAGTGTTCCTATTGCTGGTCCAAGTTCCAAAACTTCCGCATTATTACCAATTATGTTATAGGCCCATTCCGTAGTACTTCCCTTTTGTATTTCATACCCAAAATCATATTTATTCATATACGCTTTCCTTTTTTGAATACCAGGTTATCTTTGTTTCTACATCTATGATGCCAGAATTATTTCCATTATTTATTATATTTATTCCAACAACATTGTATAACCATGTCAATATTTCATAATTATCCTTCGTTCCATTTGATAAGGCACAACCTATAACATATTCTCCCCGCATAAAAGCCGGCATCTTAAATTCAAATATAACTTTATTTAAAGTCCCTGCTTTTACATCATATGGAATTTTTTTGCCACATATCACACTATTGGAATTAATCATCCATTGCCCTTTTTTACTTTCTAAAACAAATCCGGCTATACACTGATTAATAATATTTTTAGCGCGAAATACTAAATTTACCTTGTATGTTTTATTGATCTCACAATCTGAGATAATTCTATTTTCTTCATCGGTCAAAAAACATGATATTATTTCCACGCTGTCATTAAGAATACTTTCCTCCGTATAATGGATCGGAGGAAAATTGTCATTTTCTAACGTCAATTCATCATATTGTTCTTCCCCTATCTCGTTATTTCTATTCCCCAATGAACTATTATCTTTACCATTTTTTTCATAAACACTATTGCTATAAGAATTACAAACCGTTACGCTGTCTCCGATTAAACGCTGCATTCCGTTTTCCAGCCACAATGCCCTATTGCACATTTGTTTCACGCTCTGAATATCATGAGAAACAAACAAGATTGTAACACCTTTTTCTTTTAACTCTTCAAACTTCTTAAAACATTTATTTTGGAAAAAAACATCGCCTACACTCAACGCCTCATCTACAATCAATACCTCTGGTTCTACATTTATAGCTACTGAGAATGCTAATCGCGCAAACATACCACTTGAATACGTTTTAACCTTCTGATTTATATACTGGCCGATATCAGCAAAATTTACTATATCTGGAAGTTTCTTATCCATTTCTTCGTTCGAAAAACCCATCATTGACCCATTTAAATATATGTTTTCAATTCCTGTGTACTCCTGATTAAATCCTGCACCCAGTTCAAGCAATGCCGATACTTTACCATTAATATTTACTTTTCCTTCACTCGGTTTAGCAACACCTGTAATTAATTTTAATAACGTCGACTTTCCAGCGCCATTATCTCCAACAATTCCAAAGGTCTCCCCTTTTCTTACACAAAAGGATAAATCTCTTAGGGCATATTTTTCAGTATATTTCACCTTAGAAGAATTAAACAAAATTTCTTTTATTCTTCCTGAAGGTTTTTCATATAACCTGTAACTTTTCGATAAATTTAGAACCTCGATTGCAATATCGTTATCCAAATACATCATCCTCCCTATATTTATAATACATCGTCAAAATAAGGTGATAATTTATTATATGACTTAACGCCAATCCATAAAATTAATAATGTCAATACCCAAAAATAAATGTTGTAAATTGGTTCTTCCCAAAACCACTTATGATAAACAAAACAATTCCTGTATCCTTCACATAAATAAAATAACGGATTGATTTTTAATATTTGTAAAACAACTGGATTAATCTGCTTGGCATTCCAAATTATGGGACTAGCCCAAAAACAAATTTGTAGTATAATATTTACTATTCCGGAAGTATCTCTCACAAAAACATTAAGTGCAGAGCATAGCCAACTGGCCCCCAGTAAGAAAACAAACATACAAATAAAGTAATAAATAATCTGAATACAATGCAGAGTTATTGGCTCACGATAAATGACACACATTAAAAATATAAACAATATAAAACCAAGGTGTATCAAGCTGGCAGAAATAACTTTTATTACTGGGATAATAGATACTTTAAAATTTACTTTTTTTACGAGATAACTATATTCAATGAGACTATTTGTACTTTGAGCCAATGCATCATTAAAATAGTTATAGCACAAATATGCCGGTATATACCAGAGAACAAATGCAACCCCATCAACAGGTTCATTTCTAAAACCTATTTGAAATACAAGCCAAAAAATAAAAATAGTTATTAAAGGTTGCAAAAAAGCCCAAAATATACCTAAAGTAGATGAGGCATACCTTGCCTTGCAATCATTAATAGCCAAACTGAAAATCACCCTGCACTCTTGATATAAATCTCTAAAAAAATTGATTATCATTTACTTTTACATCCTCATTCATTTAATTCCTTATATGACTCCAGAATCTCTTTAACATGCCTACAAAACGAAAAATCATAATTCATTTTTAAGATATTTTCATTCATCTCATAAAGTAACTTTCTGTTATCATATACAGCAATGATTGCTTGTAATAAAGCATCTTCTGTCGCATCAGTAATAAAAGCAATATCTTCAAACTGTTTGACCCAGTCTTTTGCTCCCACGTTCTTTGTTATAATACATGGCACTCCATAGCTTATTGCTTCTTTGACAACAAATCCAAATGTTTCTTTACATATGCTTGGGACAACAACTATATCTGTTTCATTCATGATTTTTCCTAAATCGTGATATGAATACGGCAAATTATATCTTATATATTCATCGTTTTTCTGCCTTGTAGCAAAAAATACATTTAATTCAAAATTTTTTCTGGTTTTATATAAATTGTCTAAAACATTTTTCAGCAAATAAAACCCTTTTATTTGCTGCAATGTACCTAGATAAGTAATTCGTAGTTTCTCTCCAAAAATTTTTTTGCATCTATGATCTTCTATACTATTATGAGTAATATCAATCACTTTATAATTCTTAATATTTAAATTATTTTTAAATATTTCCTCTGTCTGCAAACTATTAAAATGAAACATATCAACCAACTGAAACATTTCATTATAATATGCTTTTATTTCATTTATCTTTTTCTTATAAGTGTCTGATACATTATAATCAGATGCCTCTTTTTCTTTGTTGAAACTTTCTTCTACCTTTGTTAAAAATCTGGCTAAAGTATTATTATTTAATATATTCTTTACACAATTTATTTTTATAACCTTTTTATATAGAATATCTGTTAATGTATTACCATCTAGCATGTCCTTACAGCAAGTCGGACAATTTATACCACTTTGATCTGTACAAAGTTTCCTATCTGACAATAAATTTGTTTTCAGGCATATTCCGTAATAATCATGAGTTGTATAAACTACGGGAATCCTTAATCGATTTGCTGCAACCAAAAAATTTTTATATAGTCCCATCAAACTATGAACATGTATTAAATCAATATGCTTCCACTTCAAAAAAGCAGAAAAAATTTCTGCATTCCCCTCTTTTAAAAGATCCCCAATTTCCTTTATTCCATTCCCGGGCCAGGGTAATGCATTCTGAAGACCATATAATTCGCATGAAACAGAACTTACATTCTTTTCAATCTTATAAATTCTAATCTTTTTATCAATGCTTTTTCTTCCGGGAATAAGAAGTAACACTTCCTCTCCCTTTTCCTTTTCCCCCTCAGCAAGATCCAAGGCATATTTTACCAGTCCACCATTATAGACCGGCGGGATACCTAGTAAATAATGTAATATTTTCATTTCTTTTACCAAATAATACGATTCTATAGCATTAGAATATTATCATAACATCTGCCAAAAAGCAATTGAATCAATCTTTGATAATGCACTACTTTCCACATATAAAGGTATCAGATATGTCCAGCAATAGTTGGACAATCTTTTTACCTAACTTATAGCAATATGCTCATACGACAAGGATGGTGAATCTACAAATAACATATCTTTTTGATTATACCCTATCTAGCCCTCAAAGAAAAGATGATAATTCCTTGAGTTTCCGCAAACCACAACAAATCGGTGTAGAATAAGTCGTGGCGTGCTCTTCTTGAGAGTCAGTCCCCCAAAAAAGCGATTCAATGTATATTATCTAATACATTTTATTTACTCCAGCAAATCCTAGACAACCCATCTGGTAATGGAATCAGCTTTCGATAAAGTTGTAATCCGTATCGTCCTGATAGCCCTTCAAAACTGTCAGGACATGGTCCAGATAACGGAACGTATTTTGTAGTTAAAAAATAGAACATCCTGAATTAATAGCCATATAACACTCGTTTATTTGAGTTTTAATATCAGCGATTTCATTTCTCATTTGCTCGTATGAATTACCAGGAACAACGCTATAATAACCTGAGCCGGCAGGTTGCATTCTTAAAGATAAATAATGATTATAATAATCTATCCAATTACAAAATTCACGTATTTTTTGATAAATAATATTTTTTTGCAAAAGAATGTCATCATTTAAACGCTCTTCAGTTTCAATACAAAAAATGTCCATGTCTAAAGCATAATTGCTTGGCATACCGGCAAGAGGATCATTTCGCATAATATTTATAATGTGGCATTCTTGAATACCTTTATTAAAATAATTTATTAAATTATTTATGAATGAAGTATTGTTTGGTATCTGAGGATAATATCTGGACATTAAATCATCATTACTGGCGATAACAGAAGAAATATCTTCCCAAAATAACAAATATAATGTTATCCCAGGAATCTCTTTTCCCATTATATAATTTTGTATTTTGGTGTCTCTTTTTACGCCAAGCGCTATCACTATTCTACAAATAGAGAAAGGGAAAGTACCAATGCCTGTAATGCTTCTGTCTATTATCTGATCAAGCTCTTTTTCACTTGGAGAATAATTTTTGCATTGAATAGCAACATATTTTGATCCTTCATTGGAATCCGTAAACTTGGCAATAATATCTATACCATGTTGGTTTTGCCCCTTTCTTCCATAGCATTGTGCATAAGCGCCTTGTTTCTTGAAATAATCTACAACCATATATTCAAATTCATAGGCATTTTTTGTCCGTGGTAAGTCATATTGGAATGCTGTTGGCATATAAGTTATCCCCCTTTGTTTACAAAATTTCTTCTGAGCGGGAACCCCTCTTTAACGAGACTGGAGTATTTCCCTCCTCATAAATCTGCCCAATAATTGAATTTATTTCTTTGTGCAAACTATCCGCTTTATCATAAGCCTCAGATCGTTCCAAAGATATCACTTCCCGGACCTTATCGTTAATCTTCATAAGCAGTTTTTTATCCGGTTCCATGTATGGAAGCTGCTTAACATAATTAGCCGAGTTATTTGCCGTAGGATTTATTACATGGATGAATGTGTTAATGACATCAGAATTCATGAGAGCCAACAGATAATAAAGCATTGATCTGTCCTTAGGGAAAATACCGACTATGGATTGATCAAAAACATGTCCTTCCATCAAAAAGGCGCGTATCGTGCTGGACTTTACCATTGGAATGCCAATGCCCGTTTTAAAATAGAATGCCGAGTTTTGAAATCTGGATTTCTGATTGCTATGATAGAAATCAATAGCACCCTTATCCCATCTCACAAACCACTCATCTCTCTGCCTGACATAACGCCGTGCAGATGCACTTTTAATATAGGGCACATATCCTTCTTTAACATCAGGTATCCCATATAATGATGTACAGTGAGATACCTGTCCCGGATCCACTATTTCATAGTTCTTAGATCCTTTGACTTTTTTGTCTGCAGCTTTGATAAAGTGCAAGTTATCCCCGGTATAAAAGCCAGTCACTACATCAGCTGCATCTCCCAGTTTCTTTGCATTGTCTGACAATATTGTCAGAGTCTTGGTTTCCGCTAATCTTACCCGGCATAATTTATCAGAAAGAAGATCTCCCTGCTTAAAATGAAACACCCGCAAATGCTCAGGCAACTTGTTGCTATTTTGTAATAACAGCGTAAGTTCGCTTGAAGATTTGAAACCTTGAATTATCTTAAAGGCGTTGTTTAAAGCTTCTTTTTCCCCGCATCTTTCAAGGGTGATGATCGAAAGGTTTGAATAGCCAAAGCTGACTCCGGGAAAAAACCTGGATGGAAAAATTAAAATTTCATCTATTTTGGCATTTCTAAATAAGACTTCTCTCAAGCGGGCATGCATGTTTAAAAAAAGATATGTATCCGGAATAATAAACGAAAGTCTGCCGTGCATTTTTAAGACCGAGAGACATCTCAGCAGGAATAACGAATAGGTTTCCTTAACATATTGCCCTGCATACTTCTTTTTTAGGGCCTTTCTCTTTTCATAGTCCTGCCAGGCCCCATACGGAGGATTTCCTATTACCTTTGAATAATGACCCGAAGAACTATATATATCTAGTTGTTCATCGAACAATGTATCGGTCTTTCTGACAACGACCGCACCGTTGTTTTCATATTTCTTTTTCAGAAAAGCTGCTGCTTTACTATCTATGTCCAGAGCATCCACTTGTACTCTTTTGCCAGTCTCCATTACTTTATCGATAAAGATTCCTTCACCCGCGGACGGTTCCAGTATAATGTCATTGTCAGCAACGGCAAGCTTAGCAGCCATATAAGCGGTAATATTTTGCGAATTGGTATAATAAGAACACAACGAATCTGTCAACGGTCATTCCTCCCCGAGAAATTTCTTAAGATATTTCTTAAGAGGACTTTATCATGAGAAGAATTACCATGTCAAGTACTTCAAAAGATCATTTCTTTCCAGATGCAGCCTTAATTCCTTGCTGATATCAGCCTGCCAATTGACATTGTCATCAATCCATTTCCTCATATCAAAGCCCGTAAACTTTTTCATGGCAGCATAGCTGTCATCCGCACAATATACTTCCCAATATGAAGAATTCTTCAATGTCTGCAAATAGTGGTTGTTCTCATCCTCAGGCTGTCTGACAAACAATAACATTCTCTCCCTTACTCCCAGAGAATTGTATATACTGGCGACGAGCAGCAAACGATTCGTGTTTCCTTTTTCATTTGAACTAAAGCCGCTTTTGAAATCACAATTATAGTGAATCCCGTTCTGCTCAAAATGTAAATCCAAAGCGAGTTTAATTCCGCCGCTGTCTACCAGATCCCATGGAATGTTATAATATCTTTTTAATTCCGTCTTAATCTTCTCTTCCAGGACCAGACTGTCAATATACGCAACTGCGTCATTTTTAATTTTTGACTGCACCGCCCCAAAATCTGGAGGATCGATCATCGTAAGCTCTTTCACAGGGAACTCAAATGCGAGCTTACAAAATGGCTCCCATAGTTCTCCGATTCTACGCGCAAACGTCATATATTCGTATTTCCAAACCTTATTACGATATTCAAGCATTACGATGTACGATGCATATGTTAAGAGTAAGATCTCCTTCAACAAGGTTCGATTGTCCCAGACTTCCATTTTAGCCGCAGCTTCAATACGGTTAGTCTCACGCTCCCGGTATTCTTTTATGCGTTTATTGATTTCAGACGCTTTTTCTTTTTGTGTTTTAGGATCTTTTAAAAAATCATTTAAAATGGAATCCCCAACTTCTCTAAAAGTTAAAATCCATTCTGCTTTTGTTCTTACCACGACGTCCTCCGTTTTTTATTGACGATACCATACATTTCTTTTAGAATAATAAAATACAGGAACTCGGACAGCAATCACCAAAGGAGATCATATCATGTCAAGTCTTCCCCTGGTCAATGTACTCCTTTCCACATATAACGGCGCCAGATATATCCAGCAGCAGCTGGACAGTCTTTTTGCCCAGACTTACAGTAATATGACCATATACATCAGAGACGACGGTTCGACCGATAACACGCTTTCTCTGATCTTACCTTATCTGTCCCGCAAGGGGAAGAAAATAATCCTCCTTGGGAATGAAGGCAATCAGAATCTCGGATATATGAAGAGCTTCTGGCTCCTGTTAAAGGAAAGCGGGGATGCCGATTATTATGCTTTCTGCGATCAGGACGATGTATGGCTTCCGAATAAAGTGGAAGCCGGCGTTTCTGCGCTTTCCAAAAAGGATCCCTCGGTTCCTCTGCTGTTCTCTTCTTCTTTTGATTACTGTGACGAGAATCTTAACTTTACAGGAAAAGCGCCTGTCCTTCCCACTCCCGTACAGCTCAAGGATGTCCTGTTTTATACTCCGGCATTCGGTTTTACGATTCTTCTTAATCGGACGCTCAGGAATATCGCGCTTTCAGCTCCTGACCTGAATGGGATTCCGCACGACGGATGGTGCCAGAAAATAGCCGCCGCTTTTGGCGAATTCCTCTATGATCCCACGCCTCTGACCAAATACAGGAGGTCATCCGCCAGTGTCACCTACGCCGGCTCGGACCGACTGCGGTATGTTATCAAATGGCTGCAGAACGATGTGCTCGGCAGAGGACTGAATGACTATTACTTTGTCATCACTCAGTTTTATAAAGCTTATGGGAAGCATCTGAATCCTGAAAGCAGGAAGCTTTTACGTCTGTTCATTCAGCAGCCATGGTCTTTGCCCCTTTATCTCAAGCGGCTGTTCTTTCCAAAACGGCTGCGCCCCTCCTGGGGCGGAGAACTGGCCCTTCGCCTGTGCTTTCTTCTAAATAAATAGCGCTTCTATTTCGTTGATTTTCTTTCCTCCCGCAGCTCCTTTTCCATGATCGCCATGCTCTGCGTCAGCTTGCGTATCTTTCCCGCCTGCCGCGATACGATGGAAGTAAGAGCCATGCACAGCATCATGAGGAAAGCAATGCAGATGATGAACAGACCGTTCATGTTCCCGGTGATTCCCAGCAGCCGCAGGAAAGCGGGAAGAAGATGAGGAAATACGACCAGAACAGTCATGCACGCTCCCGCCAGCAGCCAGAGCAGGGTATATTTCAGTTCGATCGCTTTCCGCTTCAGAAACAGCAATATCAATCCAAAATAAATGATCAGCGCAATTCCCAGTGTAATTCTCAGATTTACAGGAAGCATATGCTATCTCCTTATTCCATAGCTGATTCTTTTTACCAGAATCGCCAGCGTTACCTTTATCATGTAGTACACCGATTTGCGGAATGTGATGGAGCTTGTCCCGCCCTCTCTCTCCTTCATCACGACCGGAACCTCAGCGACTCTCCCCCGGTGCATGACCGCAGTAATAATAGCCTCCGGCTCCGGATAATCGGAAGGGTAATCCTCTGCATAGATGGAAATAAACCTCCTGTTCACCGCGCGGAAACCGCTGGTCACATCCCGGATCCTCTTGCCGGTGCAGAGCCAGATCAGATCGCTCAGGATATTGATCCCGACTCTGCGGGAGCGGGAAGACTGAAAGCCCTCCCGTCTCAGGAACCTGGAGCCTATTACCACATCCGCTTCTCCCGAAAGCAGAGGTTCGATCAGCCTCTTCACATATGACGCGTCGTGCTGGCCGTCTCCGTCCAGCTGGACCGCGATATCATAACCGTATTTTAAAGCGTAGCGGTATCCTGTCTGAACGGCTCCGCCGATGCCCAGATTGATCGGCAGATTCAGGACCTGATAGCCCTTTTCCATACAGAGTCCACCTGTTCCGTCCGAAGAGCCGTCATTGACAACCACATAATCATACTGTGGGAAATCCTGAATCAGATTATCCACAACACGTTGTATATTAGCCGCTTCATTATAGGCCGGAATGATCAGAAGTACTTTCTCTTTTTCTTCCATCATTCATTCTCCTTTAATCAATGCCCTAAGAACGGGCGTTGTTATCATTATGATACGCTGACCTGTATTTTCCAGACTTCCACAGCAGGACAGCAAATATAACCACCAAGCCATCCAGGAATCCCCACACAAGTGTACTTGCCACACAGCGCACTCTTTCCATTATTATTGCGTTTCCCTCAAATCGATATCCCAGGCAGTCCTGTGAAATGTTTCCCACACAGATATGCGGCGTCTGATCTGAAAGGATCTCCTCTGTCATCACGAATTCATCATCTCCGCGATAATCTGTTGCCCATTTTTCTACAAGCACATATTCTGCCTTTTCCCCGAAAGCCAGCCAGCCGGCGGTCATAAGCAGTGCACACGCACAGCCGCAGGTCAGGATCCAGCCTTTCCGTTCTCTCCAGATTTTTCCTGCGGCATTCTTTACCGTATAGAGGAAAGACGGGACTGAAACAGAAATCTCTCTCTCAGTGCGTACTCCTGTTTTCAAGATGCCCGAAAACAGAGCATATCCCAGGATGAACAGCGCAATATTTTTAAATGAGAGGTTAAACAGAAACTGCTCCGTCACCCCTGCTAGTGCCGTTCCCAGCAGGATCGCTGTCTCCTGTAGCATATTCTTCGACAAACAATAATACAAACTGTAAAGATATAGACCCACTATAAGCACAAATGCTATGATACCATAATACATAAGCATATAGGCAAAGGAACTGTCCAGTGACAGCCTCGCTCCTTCGCTTGACATCACGCTGGTTCCAAACAGAGAAACAGGATTGTCATGAAAAATATTATAAACCAGCTCAAAGCGGGTAGACAACAGACTGTTGAAGAAATTAAATGCTTTTCCAGTCAGAAGGAGAGGCCCTGCGATCGGAAAGATCATGCAGAACAGGACAAAAATCACCGAAAGCCCCCTTTCCAGAAGGTTTAGTTTCTTCCGATGATCAAAATAAAGGATCATCAGCAAATAGGCCACAACGATGATCATACCCGTATAACTGATCGAATACAGAAAAATATACAGGTTCCCCATAAACAGCAGAACAGCCGTCCAGTACAGCCTTCGTCCGGTGGGACGAAATACATAGATAAAAAGCATCGTAAGAATAAAATAGGTAACATGAAGGACATTCGGGTGTGTATATCCCAGAGAATAGCGGACGATCGGTCCCATCCCCAGCTTATCATGCACGACAACAACGCCTTCATAGATTCCAAGCAGTCCTCTGGAAAGCGAAAATACAAAGGTAACTCCCCAGACCGTAAGACAGACCTTCATCAGTCTTTTCAGCGGGATTCCCTTCATTCCCATAATAACCATAAAAGCGGCAGCCACAGCTTTTTCCCCTGTCCGTCTCCAGACTACCAGGGAAAGACCCATCAGCAGCACAGTCGTGATCCATTCTTTCAGCGAATATCCGGTCAGGCACATTTTTGCCGCCCAGCACAGACCGGCCAGCAGCAGACAGCAGGTGAACATCTTCTGGCCTTCCGTCAGACCGACTCCCTTCGCTCCCATAAGAATTGCGATGAACAGATAATAAAACAGCTCATCAATCCGAAAGTAGAGTTTTTTCCCTTTTTCCTGTGATTTCATATGCAGTCACTCTTCGCTTTCCATAGAATAGATGCTGAATAAACTTCACTGCCATCAGATAATAGGCCACATAGAAGATTCCAAAACAGTAAACCAGATATCTCTGCATGGCAAAAAACATGATCGTAATGATCGCTACAAATAATGCGTTCACAACGATGCAGCCCAGAAGAAATTCCGGATATCGCGTCGGGATTTCCTTCTTACGGTATCCCCATATTACAAGCGCAAGGGCGCTCAGATAAATGAACAACGTAACGAGATAGCAGAACAGATAAATGGAATCTTTCCTGAAAAATACTGTGCAGAGAAAACCATGCGGCATCATGCATAAGGTATGATAAAGAATCCTTCCCAAATGCGCAATTGCCAGTCTGACAGCAATCTGATTGATCGAATCCTGCGTAAGAGACGTATGCGGATTTTCTTCCAGATAGGAAACCCAGGCTTTTTCCGCGATACGGCCTCCGTTTCCAATCCCGTTCATAATGTCTTCCCACATCCAAAGGCCTTTTCGCGCATAGACATATCTGTTCTTCTCACTGTCAGCCACTTCATAGACCGCCCGGCAAAGCTTCTGCAGATCTTCTTCTCCAAACAGAAGATAATCGTCTGCCTCAATCTCGTAAAACGCCTTATCGACCAGAAGATGACCATATTGGGCCGTCACATTGCTCAGCGTCGATGCCGCAGTTCCCGCGGCCGCTGAGTCAGCTGCAGGCGCATCCGCTGCCGCCTCGTCCCCGGCAGAGCCCTCCGATGGCGCCGGTATCTCTTGTGAGGAATTCTCTATCGCAGGAGTCTCTTCGGGGAGAGCCTCCGCCGTGGGGAGCTCTCCAGGAGAACTTTCCATGACACTGGTTCCTTCCGAAGCCACATCGTGTCTGCTGGCAACAGCAACGAGGCGTTGTCCGACCGAATTCGCTCCAAGGATCAGGACTTCTCCGCCGATCATGATCAATATTGCCGCAAATACGCACAGGATGCCTCTTCCTATTTGTTTTGTCCAGTGAAAATGTCTTCCTTTCATCCAGGCTACATAAAAGAAAGCGGCTGCATTCAACGCCACGATCAGCTGAAGCTGTGTTCTTGTCAGCGCAACAAGAACAGAAACAAGGACAAGCAGAACGATATCCCTGTACCTTTTATCAAAAATACTCTTCAGGAAGCAGATCATATAAAAATAAAACAGCGGAAAGGCAAGCCCCTCTGTCAGGATATCGTGGTTCGATATGGATTCCGGATAGTTCACCGTGAACGGCATAAACATGGCGAACAGATAAACCGGACAGGAAGCGATATAGCTCAGCCGGAATCTCCTGCGGATGAACTCTGTAAATGCCAAAATGCAGAGTCCGGCAAGGATAGTCTGTTCCACAAATACCGCGTTTAAATAAATGCCTTCTCCCAAAAGCCTCCTGTTTACATATAGAAAGAGGGGATAAAGCGGCATGATTCCCACCCTGCCGGTAAAGGTAAGATAGGCCGGACTGTCTTCCCTGATCAGATATCCCTTCTCCCCAAGGCATAAAAACTCAATTACAAATACGGCAGCCATGGAAAGATAATATACGCTTTTCCGATCTAATACCCCGACCATTTTCCTCAGCTTCTGCGCCATAGGATCTTTTTCTCCTTCTTTTCAAACCATTTCGTACAACTTAACACGATCACCAGCAGCATAAGCATGGAGATCACTTCGCTGACTCTCCAGTACCACGGCTCTCTGAATTCCACCTTAAAGCTTCCTGTATATCCTGCAGGGACGGAGACCGATATCCTTCCCGATGCTCCGGTCAGGATAGGAAGGGAATTCCCATTTTCATCCTCCGCCACATATCCCTTATAATATACGTAAGGAACCTCTACCTGCTGTGTCTCTGTTGTGAGGTTGCTGATCTCCGCATGGATCTGATTCTTTTCCCGGCCCCATTCTGAAACCGTGACTTTTTCCGCATCATATGTGAGTGCATCTACATAGTCGTTCAAATTGTAGCCCGGCGGGAGATATTCACCGCCGCTCACCTCAAGAGTGGTCATATTTCCCATCTGGTAAATTCTCAGCGCTCCATTATCCCTCAGGACAGAACTCATGAAAGTCAGTGCCTGCCAGCAGGCAATCCCGAAAATCCCCATTTTCATCAGCTTCCGCCAGTTTTCACTTCCTCCTTTTCTGCCAAACATCAGACAGGCCAGCCAAGTCAGAAAAACTGCAGCTGCAGACAGGAACCTCCAGGGATACTGAATGCTTCTGATCGGGAGCTTCAAAAGAGGAATGATCTCAACAAGTTCAGAAAACGGAACGAGATAAGTCGTCAATATCAAACTCAGTGCACACAGGCATACACACAGTCTTTCCCTCCGTTTTTCTTCCTTCCCTTCATTTTTTTCACCTGTACATAGCAGGAACCAGGATACCAGGACAAGAAGCAGCGCGATTCCCGGCGTTTGAGGCATTTCACTGATAATTCCGGCGTCATGCCCCGTTGACATGCCACGCACATCATAGGTATTCATAAAAAGCTGAGCCGGGAAAGCCGCTCTTTCATCAATCCGAAATGCTGCATAGGAATCGGAAGCATTCAGCACATAAACGCCGTTTTTCATATAGTCCAAAAATGGCACAAGGAACCAGAGGTTCAGCAGGCACAATGCCACGGCAGCCTTGACCAGGGTAAGAAAAGTTTTTTTCCGAAAGGTTCTTTTCCAAAGCACCGCGCAAAGGATGACAATAAACAGAGCTGCCATTTCACAGGTGATCATATGTGTCAGGATCAATCCAGTAAATCCCAGCGCTATGATGATCCAGCTGTTTTTATATTCCTCCGAATCCTCTTCTCTGGTATAGACGCTCCAAAAGCCATAAAGCAACATGGGAAGGAAAATCATGGCGGTATATTCTCCCACCGCTGCTCTGGAATAAAGGCAGGTGAGCCGATATATATTCAGAGAGTACAGCGCAGCGCAAAACATTCCCGTCTGTCTGTCACTCATCCTGGAGAAAAAGAAATACGATACCAGTACAGTCGCAGCATTGACCAGCAGGACATAAAACTGATAGCAGGTCTGAATAGATATTCCAAACATTCTGAGAATGGCCGGAATATACAGGAACAGATCTCCGTAAAAAATGGAAACCGCATAACCATGGCCATTCAGCCAGCCCGGCTGAATCCGGACAGGGAACATTCCACTTTGCAGACCTTCTCTGATGCCCTCAATTCTCATAAGGTGGAAGGAAATATCATGCGCTCCGTCCGGAAGATAATCTATAAAAAGCGGAATACTTCCAAACAAGATCAATAACGCCAGCTGCTTTGTCTCTCTCCACTTCACCTTATTTTGTGTCAGGCGGCTCCAATAAAGCGCAAATACCAGAAGCAGATTCAGAAGCAGGAATGCCATCACTATCCGGAACAGAAAATTTGCCAGAGCAACAGGTGAATCCGTTATTTTGATTTCCCGGATCAGCAGATAGCTTCCTTCCTGTGCATCCCCTCTGAGTCTGCCGTTCACCTGCACAGGTCGATTATTATATCGGACTTTAAAATCACAAGTGCTTATCCCTGTATTCCCCGCCTGTATGTTTCCACTTACGTTTGAAACCATCCGTCCATCCACATAGGATATGTTCATGATGGCAAGTCCTTCATATTCATACTGTAACGTAACCGTATACATTCCTTTCGGCAGCGTGAACGCCGGTGTGGATATCAGACTGCTGGACGTTGTTGTATCAAGATAAAATCCTGGCTCTCCAGAATCATAAACCAAGTCATTCTGAGTAAAAGCAATCTCCACCGGCTTCCTTCTGCTGTAAAAGAACCCAGCAAGACATATCACCAGGATCTCCACCGCTGCGATCGCCAGCCATATTTTCTTATTTTCCCGCAGCCGCTCTGCCATGTTCGTATACCTCCAACAGTTTTTTGCAGTATTCCTCTGTCGTATCAAACCGCACGCTGCGGCAGTTTTCCGTATATTTCTCCAGCAGTTTTCGGTCCTTCCACAACTTTTTGGTTTTCTCTCTCAGCGCATCCACATTCCCGGGGGGAAATAGTTCTCCCGTCTCCCCATCCTTTACCAGCTCCGGTATTCCTCCGATCGCAGACGCCAGGACCGGCGTTCCGTAGATCTGGCTTTCCATTACGCTGAACGGACAGTTTTCATACCACTCGGAAGGGATCACACAGAAGGCTGCCTCCGCGATCAGACGGTACAACGCCTCTCCCGACACAAAGCCGCAGTTCTCCACGTTTTCCACCGTATTCACTTCTTCTTCCATCGGGCCGCTGCCCGCAAAGATGAAGGGGATCTGCGGGAGGCTGCGGCAGACCTGCAGCAGGGTTCCCACACCCTTTTCCCGGCAGAAACGTCCGAAATACAGCACATATCTGCCGGCATCTCTCTCCTGCGGATTCCTTTCCTCCAGCATGTCCTTTCTGTCCACAAAATTGTGCATGACCAAAAGCTTATCCCTCAGATCCTCGTACTGTGCCAGCCTGTCCCGCAGAAATCGGCTGGGGCAGACCACAGCATCCAGCTTCCGGTAGACATGCAGCTTTTTGTAGAGTTCTGCTTCCATATAGCCCAGGATGCTCTTGACCAAAGACCCATGGATACACTTTCCGCGGATGCATTCCTTAAAACCATTCTGCAGGCAGCGTTCACATGGCTCATATTCCCGCGGCCGCAGCAGCAGATGGTTGGGACATACCAGCTGATAATCATGCGCCGTGTAGATGATCCGGATTTTTTTCCCTTTTTTTCTTTCATACCGTTCGATCTCATACAGGATGGACGGCGTGAGCTGGAAATTAAAGTTATTCAGATGCACCACGTCCGGCGCAAAATCCTCCAGCACTGGCCTCAGCTTTCTTCTGGCTTCCAGCGAATAAATGATCTTAAAGGGATACAGCAGTCTGCCTATCTTTCCTGTATGGAAATCCATGTTGGAGGTATAGCTCTCCGCCCGGTTTCCCACGATGCGGCCCTCATGTTCCATACCAAAATACTGCGCCTCATGTCCGTTTTCTGCGAGCCATTTTCCGATCTTAAAAATATAGGTTTCTGATCCCCCGTTTGGATAGAGGAATTTATTGACGATCAGCACCTTCATTTCGTTATCCCATCCTCATACAGTTCAAGCGTCTGCCTGGCCACATCGTCCCAGTTATACTTTCCACAGATATAATCTGCCGCCTTCTCCCGATACACTGTCCTGACCTCCGGTTTCTCCAAAAGATATTCCATCTTTTCCTGAAGATCCCGGGTGTCGCTTTTTCGGAAACTGACGGCATGATCTGCCACCACTTCCATGTTTTCCCTGATATCACTCACAAGGCAGCAGTTTCCATAGCTCATCGCTTCCAGCAGGCTTACCGACATCCCTTCCACATCGCTGGGAAGCACAAAAAAGCAGGCGTTGGAATACAGCTCCTCCAGGATCCTGCCCGCTACGAATCCGGTCATCAGGATCCGGGGATCTTCAGCCGCCATGGCTTCCACTTCTTCCATATATTCCTGCGAATGGCTGTTTCCCCCGGCAATTACCAGTCTTTTGGATGTCTGGATTTCCTTATAGGCGTCGATCAGATAATGCAGCCCCTTCTCCGGAACGATCCTGGCGACGAAAAGAATATATCCATCTTTTTCCAGTCCGTATTTTTCTCCGATTTCTTTTGGTTCAAGAAGCGTCGGGCGCTGAATGCCGTTCGGGATAAAACGTGTCTGCCTTCCATAGGTATCCTGAAAATAATCCTGCATATTTTTTGAGAGGACAATGACCTCGTCCGCATGTTGGGCGGCCATCTTTTCCCCCTCCTTTAAAACCTTTGATGCAAAATTTCCCCATTTGGATCTCTGCCAGTCCAGCCCATGTATGGTCGCGATGGTCCGGATCCGAAACATCTTAGGAAGCCAGATCATGATGCTGGGACCTTCCGCATGAAAATGGATCACGTCATAGCCTCCAAACAGCGCCCGGAAAGAGGCAAGCACAGAATATACGATCGCGTTCAGCTTCCCATTTCGGAATGTGGGAATCGTGATCAGCCGTATTCCATGATACTCCTTTCCCTTATACTGCAGATATTTCTTGCCTGCCGTATGCCTGCCATACCGGTTATAGGCATCCACCCTGCACCCCATCTTCACCAGCCTGGTGGACAACTCGTCCACCACGATCTCCACGCCGCCTTCCCGGGATGGGATCCGCTTGTGGCCGATCATGGCGATTTTCAGAGGCTTTCCATGCTTTCCTATGGGATGCACGGCATTCTCTTTTTTTATCCCGTCCATCTCCATAACCTCTTCCTTTTCCCGGTTCACCGCATCGATCCCCCTCTTTCCCTTCAATCCCTCCTTGATCAGATCAAAAACAAAAGAAAAATTTGTATCCAGATACCTGCACAGAAGCCGCTTGGGATCCTGCCCGATCCGATACAGCCATTCCATGCAGGACTCCTGCATCCATTTGGGCGCGCGCTTCACCGTGCCCGCATGAAAATCGAAGCCCGCGCCCACACCAAGCATGACGCCGCAGACCTTTCCGTCGTGGTCAGCCATCCATTTTTCCTGCTTGGGAGCGCCCAGCCCCACCCAGATGAAGTCCGGCTTTGCCGCGTTGATCCGCTCTACCGCTTCCCGGTCTTCCTCCTCCGTCAAGGGACGGAACGGTGGGGAATACATGCCTGCGATATTCATTTTCGGATATTCCTCTGACAGCTTCTTCTGCAGCGCATCCAGCGTTTCCTGGGTACTTCCGTAAAAATAATTCCGATACCCCTTTTTCTCTGACAGCCGGAAGATTTCCGGCATCAGATCCGGGCCGGGCACACGTCCGGCCCCTTTCTCTCCGCCCCAGTACTGAACGATGGAAAGGGGTTTGCCGTCCGGGATGTTCAGCGCTGCGCCGTTCTGTACCCTGCGGTATTCCGGATCCCGGTACGCAGTCACCGTTGTATGAACATTGGACACGCAGATATAATGTCCCTTCAGCTCGTCCAGATGCGCATCAATATAGCACACCGTTTTTTCCATATCCGTTACATTGATATTTGTCCCCAGGATGCTGTGATACTTCAGATTTTCCGTCATTTGGTTCTCTTTTCCCATCTTTGTTTGATCATTCCGAAATCAATTGGAATTTTCAAAATTTTCTGATATTTTCAGTGCTCTATCTGCTATTTCAGTCTTCTCTTCAGAATCCCGTATAAATATTTGAATTCAAAGGTTCTTCCAAAGAATAGAAGAAAAATTCCGTTATATACCACCGTCACGATAACCGCCATCACGATCATGCGGATCAGGTTTACGGTGGAAAGCACCACATTTCCGGCAAACGCACAGATGATCAGCGCCAGAATGGAAACGCCGATATAGCGGAACGCATCGTAAAAATAGCTGTCCGCCTTCCGGTCAAAGCAGGTGCGGTAGATAATGACCGGCCGGATGATGTTCGCGATCAGTCCGGACACGATCGTTCCGATGTAAACGCCAAGAAGCCCGATGCGCTGTACCAGCACGATAGAGAGCACCAGGTTCACCGCTCCCTGGATCAGGGGCAGGAACTTATCCTGTTCAAACACACCGGCAGCCGTTTTATAGTTGGAGAGCACCACCCGTTCCCCTTTGAAATAAAAATCGATCAGGATCGCGCCCACCACAGCCGCAGGCAGGGCGAACCTGTCTCCGTAATACCAGGAAATGAACGGGGTCAGCAGCAGAAAAAAGCCCACGGAAGAGTAACCGTAGATCCAAGACGCAAAAAAGCGGTATACCCGGAACATTTCATACTGCTTCTCGTCGGATTCCGTGGCGATCAGGTTGCCGAAGCTGGAAATGACGGAGTTAAAGATCACGTTGACAAAATTGGCGATCAGATTGATCACCTTGTTATAATTGTCCACATAGCCGGACATGGTAACGTTGATAAAGCCCGTGATGATGATAGAATCCGTCTGCAGCCTCGCTGCGTCTCCCACCTTATGGCAGACCAGCGCCTCTGTTTTTTTCTTGATGTCGGAAAGCTCTCCCTGCGTGAGCTTTCTCACATTCTTTTCCTTCAGGAGCGGATATCTGCGGTTGAGGTATGCGTTCGCGAAGACCTTCTGGATCAGCTCGACTGCTGCTGCTGCAAGCAGGTACAGATAAAAATCTGGTACAAACAGCAGGATCGCGATCTGGATCAGCACCGTTGCGATCTTCGTGAGCGTCAGGACGTTGGACTGGATATAATTCTTCTGTTCCGCATTGGGCAGACTGTACTTGTATGCCACAAAATAGGAACTCACCGTATTGAACAAAAAGATCAGGTAGTAGTTGACCAGATCCGCGTTGCTGTCGATCCCCACCGGATCCTTTATGATATATTTCAAAAAAGGAACCAGCATGAGCCCCACGCAGGCAACCACCAGGGCGATCACCCGGTAAGCCTTTTTGTAAAACTGCATATAGGCTTTGACTGTTTCCTTTTCCCCTCTCGCCACCGGTCCGTACAGGCTGAAGTTCACCGCCGTCCCGAGTCCCAGTTCAGCCAGGGAAAGCACGGAAAGGATGCTGCTGTAGGTGCTGTTGACGCCGAGCAGCGTTTCGCCCAGCTTTATGATAAATATCTTCTGTAAAACGATCCCCAGAATCCCCGTCACGGCGTTGCTCAGGTAGCCGAACATGATATTCCGGGCCGCGTATTTCACTCGTCCCATTTACGACTTCTTTCTGTCTTTTTCCAGAATTTTACCACATATTCAGGAGTATCTTACCATAAACCTGTCGTTTCTTCAACCGGAGGCGGATCTGCTTTTAGTATTGCCTCCGCAGGAGGCCTTATACTACAACACCCTCCCCTTCTCATCCGCAAGCACCCATCCTTCCCAAAGCTCATGCATCTTCGCCGGATCGATCACCTGGCTGTTTTTATGCTTTGCCGGCCGGATCATGATCTTATCCTTTGTCCGGTTCAGCCTGGCTCCCCAGAAGCTGAAGGTGCTGTTGGCGCAGATGTTCGCGCGGCAATGGCTCATCAGGAAGATGTCGTAAAAATTGTCCGCTCCCCGGTTCCAGTCCGCCACCGAATATTCCTTTCCCTGAAAGCGCTGCCTGAGATAGGGTATGTCATCCGAAAAAAGATAAAAATGAACGTCCGGCATGCGTTCCCGGACATAAGCCATCGCCGCCTCATAATAGGCATCGGTACAGATGCCGCCGAACATACCTGCGTTTTCAGGGTCCAGATAATCCCCCCTGCGGATGTGGACGCTGACAGAATTTTCCTGCTCCATGCGCTCCGCCGTCCGGAGGTTCTGCGGATTCTTGCTTTCCGGGAAACGGATCTTTTCCTGCAGCAGGGGCATGATGTCATGATAATATTTTTCACAGGCCCAGTGGCCTTCCAGATATTTATCCGTGAAGGAAAAGATCTCCGGATGGTACATATCAGTCTCATAAAAATGCTGATCCGACGCGGGGTTCAGTTTTCTTTTCACCTTTCCCAGGAAGGACACAAATCCCGAAAAGCCGCTCTCTCCGGGCAGTCCGCCTTTTCCCAGAAGCGCCGCACATTCGTTTCGCGTCGCGGTCTCAAATCGCAGTCCCTCAAACTGCCTCAGCTCCAGGCTGCGCTTCGCCAATACTTTTTGCTGCTGTTTTTCATCCTCAAACCAGGAGATATCAAGCTTTGCATCCTTCCCGAGCGTTCTGAATTTTTCATATAACGCATACTGCTGCATCTGGTTTCCCAGACCGCCCATTACCTTGATGATGATCATTGGATTACCTTTCCCCTTCACTGATTTCCGCGCGCCTTCATCCAGGTATCGTACAGAAAAAATGCCAGCTTCCCTGCCGCGCACCGGAAGGCGTCCGGTTTTTTCATTACCCATACGATAATGCGGTTCGCCTTATCCCGGACCCGGATGCCATACTGTTTCAGGCTTTCCGCGACCCGTTCCTGTCTGCAGATCTCCGCGATCCGTCCTGCATAGCCTTTTCCTGCGCCGCGCAGTTCATTCTTGATGGCAAGCATGGTGAGCCAGACTGCCTCTTTTTCCTGCTGCCATCTCCCATTTGCTATGTTTTTGGCTTCAAATATGGCCTGTATGGTCCTCGTCAGCTCCCTGATGCCCTCCGCCATGTCCGGATCGTACTTATGGACAATGGACGCCGGATTATAGAAATAGTGATAATACAGGGCGTCCTGCAGGATGACGAGCCTCCTGCAGTCGCAGAGCGCGGGAAGCACGATGTTCACATCCTCTCCCATTTTGACCCTGGGATTGCAGAAACAGAGGTTATCGGTGATCAGCCCGCGGGAAAAAAGCTTCATGCAGCGGGACATGGAGACGGTCCTTCTTTCATTTCCGAGAAGGTTTTGTTTCACCTCCTGCAGCCTTGCTCCCTCATAAACACCGGGCGCAAGCTCATGGCGGCATTCCTCTGTCCATCCCGGACGCTCGATCACATAATTGCAGCAGACGATCTCCCCTGCTTCCCCCGACGCCCGCTTCATCAGTTCTTCCACCATACAGGCATCGATCCAGTCGTCGCTGTCCACGAATGCCAGGTATTCTCCCGAGGAGCGTTCCACGCCTGCCATCCAGGCGGATATCAGGCCGCCGTTCGTCTTATGGATCACCTGGACCCTGGGATCCTGCCTCGCATAGGCGTCGCACATTTGAGGACTGTCATCCCTCGCCCCGTCGTCCACGAGTATGATCTCCAGACTTCGATAAGTCTGTGAAAGGATGCTATCCACACAGGTTTTCAGAAAATTCTGCGCATTATACACCGGGACGATCATGCTGACAGTCTTTTTTTGTATCATCTCACTCATTTTCAGACTTTTTCTCCCATTTGAGGTTTTCATTCAGAACATAAAAGATTTTTTCGTTTACTTTTCTGTAATCAAACTGAAGGGATTTTTCATAGGCTTTCCGTGCATATCTGTCATAGTCAGCCAGTATCCGGTCTGCAGCATCTTGGATCGCCTGTGCAGTCCCATCCGTTGCTTCGCTGTCCACCCCTAAGGAAAGGGCTTCATGGATGCCCCCCACATCCGTGGTGATCACAGGCATTCCTGTGCTGATGGCTTCCAGGATGACCATGGGCATTCCCTCTGAATCGGAATTCATGACCAGAATGTCCGAGCTTCGCATGAACTTTTCCACCTCATCCGGGCTCACTGCCCCATGGAAACGTATCCTGCTGCTGCCCTGCGCCTCCGCTTCCAGCCTCTGCCTTTCTTCTCCGTCGCCCAGGATGGTCAGGCTGCATTCCCTATGATATCCCTTTACCGCCTCAATGATCGTTCCGATGCGTTTTCCCTCGGACAGCCGCCCCACAAAGAGGAATCGGACCTCCCTGTCCGGGCGTTTCCTTTCCTGCCATTGGCGGCAGACAATAGAATTTCTCACGAGGATGACTCGATGATTATAAGCGCTGTAGTCCCGTTCTGTCCCGTGATCCAGCACAAACACCGCCGTACTCTTTCTGATCACCTGCATCAGAAAACGCTGGAATAACAGCCGTACCAGAGGGGCTTTTTTAAAGAAACGCACTCTCTGCCACATGTTCAGATAGGTGCCGTGAGAAAACACATAGCATATCGCGCCGGGCCGCATCAGCCGCACCGCCGCAAAGGCCTCCGGCGTATGGATATAATTACAGTCATTCTTTTTCGGCCCTATCAGCTTCCGGTACTTCCACAGACCTTTCACATATTCCAGCCGGAGGGACTTTTTCACATTTCCAAGATCGGCTTCCGCCTGCGCCACGGCAAGAAAGGAAAAAACGCCGGAAGCGGTGGAGATCTTCTGTATTTTTCCCACATCGTCCGGGTCGCAGGACACTCCGGCCAGAAGCACTTCACCGCAGCGCTCCGGATAAGTCTCCGCCAGGAACCGGAGGAAATTCTTAATGCTGGTCAACTGTCCTCCCACCGGATAATCCCGGAAATTACATGTATCATACAAAATCAAACGGTTCATTGGTTCTCCCTTTCCAGGAACACTTCTTATATTTCTTCCAGCATTCCAAACAGCTTCAGTGCAGGCCCGTCTCCCCAGGGATAGCTGCCGTAGCGCTGGGGATACTGGGCAAATGCCAGACACTCCGCCGAACATTGCTCCACCCTGCCGTTTTTCATAGAAGAAAGCAGAAATTCAGCGGCTGCCCTCACCCGCTCCGCCCAGTCCTCTTCCAGGCAGCCTCTGCGGATCCCGTACAGGAGTGCACAGGCGATCATGGCCGTTGCCGAGGTATCGGCAGGCCCCTCTGCTGCCGGAAGGAGCCAGGAAAAGCTGCCGTCCTGCCGCTGGCAGGCTGCCACAGCCCGCGCCAGACGCTGCAGATGGCCCTGCATAAAGGGAAACTGCGGCGTCTGTTCAGGCAGATAAGCCAGGCTTTCTGCGATTCCTCCCATCAGCCAGCCGGCCGCCCTGCCCCAGCCCACGCAGCCGTATTTCACTCCGGTTCTGCTGTCAAAGCCATGGTAGGGGAGTCCGCTCCTTTCATCCATCCCATGATCCAGGAAATGGACGATCTGCATCACTCCCAGCTTCACCAGCGCGCCTTCTTTTTTCAGCGTCCCGTATCTGCACAGGAAGGGGGCAGTCATACCCACCGTATCCGCATAGATATGATCCGCATCCTTCCTCCGGTAGGGAAGATTCCCGTCCTCATCCTTTTTATGTTCCTTCAGGAAGGCCGCGATGTGCGAAGCCGCTTCCAGATATTTTTCCTCGCCTGTACTCTCATACAGGTCGAGCAGAGGCATCCCGTTTGCCGCGTTATCCACATAAAAAAGAGGCGTCCCCTTCCTGATCCACCTGTCAAAATACTTCTTCAGCGTCTCAGCGCTCCGGCTGTCCCTGGTTCCCTTCTGTATCTGAGAAAGCCCGCCTGCCAGCAGAGCGTTCGGCCAGGAAAAGCGGTCAATGGGAGGCACAGCTTGTCTGAGCAGATGCTTCCTGATCCCTCTTTTCAGCTTTTCCTTCCCGGAAAGCTCGGGCCAGGAAAAAATTTCCTTTTCCGCATGCTCCTGCAGAGCATTGATCTTCTGTATGGTTTCCGTTCTCTGCAGAAGCTCCTGAAGCTGTTCCATGCTGACCTCCATTTCGAAGCGTTTTTCGCTGACGCTTGTCTATTTGTCTTTTTCCGTTCTTCTTCTCTCACCGTCTGCTTCACATCGGCCCACGGCCATCTATCAGACGTTCTATCATCCTGCCAGCCTGTCTCGCCCTCTCCAGATAGGCTGGCATCACCGCGGCCAGCCGCCGGCGGATCGCATCTTCTTCCTTCATCAGCCATTGAAAGCCTTCCGTCAGCTCCTCTTTTCTCTCCAGTGACTGCACAGGCAGCACGTAATTATCCCAGGTTCCGAACAGATCGAGGGCGATCCCGCGCGCTTTTACAGAATAGCCGAGCACCAACGTCGGGATCAGGGAAGAATAGGCCGCGATGGTGGCGTGTGTCCTCGCGCCGATGAAAAAGCGGCAGCGCGCGATATATCCTTTCAGTGTCTCACAGTCCGCGTCTTCGATCATGACCACCCTGCCGGTATCCTGAAATTCCTCCCAGAGCTTTCGCAGCACCATCCTGTCGTCATTGTTTTTCCAGACCACATGGGGGATCAGAGCTACTCCCATCTCCGTCTTTTCCAGGATATACCGGATGAGATTCCTGTAGTTTTCCATGGTGATCCCCGGACTGTTCTCCCTTTCCACTACCATCGGGCTCACATTCAGCCCGACCATATTTCCCTCCACAAAGCCTGCCGGAACGGGAAGTCTTTTCGCTTCCAACAAAAAAGCCGAATCCGGCACATGATAGCTTTTTTCCTTCAGTCCCGCCTGCACCAGGGCCTGCCAGGTGATGGATTCTCTGGCGATGATGCAGGCATAGCGGTCCATATCCTCAAGGATGTCCGGGTCTGACAAAAGCTCCGGCTCGATGGAACAGCCCAGCAGAACGGTCATAGCCCCCTGTCCGGTAAAAAGCTGGTTCGTATACTTCAGGTCTTTTAAAAGGATTCCATAGCAATAATTGTCCCCGCCGATGGAGATGTTCATCTGCCTCAGGTTCCTGCCGCATACCTCGCGGAAACGATAGCGGTAGGCGGCCTCCGGATCATGAAAAAACCGGTCCAGCAGATAATACCAGGTATGGATAAAAAGATTTTTCCGTACTTTCCTCTCTTCTATGACCGTCGCCATTCCTTTTAACGAATACGCTTCATCCTCAGCAAAGCTGTTTGTCATCACGATGGCCGGCTTTGGGAGCATTTGAATGACCGTATTGGCGATGGCCTCACAGCCGTGATTGCCGCTTCCGGCATGCATATACAGGACAATCTTGTCTTTTTTTCCATAGTAACGAGGCATACTGCTTTTCTTCCTCCATCCGTTTTTTCTATCCGCATTTCTTTTTTAGGAAACCTCTTCCAGTTATATTTCTCTCAGGACTTCCGTTTCCAGACGTGGTACAGCCTAAGATAAACCTCAGGAGCATGCAGGAAGATCACCCCTTTGATGCGGTATCCAGCGGGAAGCCGCTTCCTTCCGGCGCGGCCCAGCTCTCTCCATGCCTCTGCCGCCGCTTCCCGGCACTCCTTCAGGAAGGCTTCATACTCCCGCGCTGCAGCGGCGGGCTCCAAAAGGGCCAGCTTCCCCGCCGTCAGAAGCGCCGCCTGGAACAGACAGAGCCGTATCTTTTCCCGCGCTTCTTCTCCGAAAGGCTCCAGCTCCTTTTCCGCCATCTTCCAGCAGGAGATCTGGTCCATGTAGGAAGGCTTAAATTCCGAAAGCATGGCTCCCCGCTCGTTGAGAAAATAGCAGTAACCGCACTTTTCGGTAACCAGCACCCTCTTTAATCTCGGCATGAGCCGGGCCAGGAACAGCAGGTCTTCCCCGATGGAGAGATTTTCAGGGAAACGGGTCTTTCCGATCGCATCCCGGCAAAACAGGATGCTCCAGCATCGGGAATTGCTCTGGAGAAGAAAACGGTTCACATAGGTTTCTGCATCCATGACCAGGCAGTTCGTCCCGTCCTGCAGGAGGCTTTCCTCCTGGCTGCTTTCCTGCTGCGTTCTGCCCTGACTTCCGATTCCTTCCTCTCTTCCAGGTCCTCCCGTCCTTTTCTCACTCCGGCAGGCTCTGCGGAAGCTCTCCCGCTCCTTCTCTCCCACCGCCCTATAGCCACCGAGGATCATGTCGCCTTTTTCCCTTGTCAGCATCTCAAGCTGGTCCTCCAGCATCTGCGGCAGGAGCCAATCATCCGCGTCCACGAAGGCAACGAAATCCCCTTTCGCTTCTTCCAGCCCCCGGTTGCGGGCGGAGGACACACCGCCGTTTGGCTGGCGGATGAGGCGGATGCGCCCGTCCTTTCGGGCAAAGCTCTCACAGAGAGCCGCACTGCCATCCGCAGAGCCATCGTCAATGACCAGGATCTCCAGCTCCTCATGGGTCTGGCCGAGAAGGCTTTCCAGGCAGTCGGAAAGATATTTTTCTCCATTGTAGACCGGCACGATGACCGAGATCAGTCCATTCACCGCGTGAGCACCTCCCAGTATTGTTCGGTCCTGCTGTCCCAGTCAAAACGCTTCACATTTTCATATCCCTTTGCGATCAGTTCCTGTCTCAGTCCTTCATCGCCCAGCAGGCGGCGGATACAGGAAACGGTTCCTTCAATATCGTCCGGATCGGTCAGAAGCCCCGCGTCCCCGATCACCTCCGGCAGAGAGGAGCGGTTGGAGCAGATCACGGGAACGCCAAGCTGCATGGCCTCTAACGGCGGAAAACCAAAGCCTTCGATCAGAGAAAGGAAGAGAAATGCTCTGGCGCCTGCCAGCAGACTGTGCATCTCCTCTCCGCTCTCAATATAGCGGCAGCAGGTCACATACTTTGCAGCCTGAGGACTTAATACCTCTCCCCCCGGAATGCTTGCAGGGCTTTCGATCCCGATGACTACCAGCCGGGCAGGATCCCTTTCCTCCCGGATTTCCGCTTTAAAATAGGCATCGTAGGTCTTCAGCACACCAATCGCGTTCTTGTGGGGGAGAGGCGATACCCCCGCATACAGATAGGGGCCGTCCGGCTTCAAGGGAGAAGGCACATCAGAACAGGGAACCGGATTGACGCCGTTATAGATCACCCTCGTCCTGTCCTGACAGCCCGGACAGATCTTCTCCATTTCCTTCAGCGAATACTGCGATATGGTCACGATCCGGTCCGCATGGCGGATGGACGCCTTCAGCCTGCTCATGATATAGGCGTTCTCCACCCGGTTCAGCTCGCCGGGAAAATATTTGTCATAAAAGAACGGGATCAGGTCATGGATGATAATGACATCCTTTCCACGATAGAACAAAGGGCGGTATCCCCTGGGAAACAGTACCCTGTCCCCGCCGGCTTTTCTGACCGCGAACGGCACACCAAACAACTCCCAGAGCGTATAGGTCACACGGCTCAGCGGATTTCCCTTCACCTGCACGAACCGGACGCCCGGGACTTCGAAGTCCTTCCGGTTATATGAATTTCCCAGCACCACGATCTCCTCGCAGTGCTCTCCGTTCCGGTTTGTCTGCGCCAGATGGCAGGTCAGATTTTTCGCCAGGTTATAAATGCCGATGCTCTTTCCCTGTCCTTTTACAAGCTTAAAACAATCGATGACTAAACGCATAAATCTTTTCCTCTTTCACCCCTCCGGCAGGATTTCAATGCAGAATTGAAAAAATGGAAGATCAGCCTTGGAACCTGCCAGAAATATTCCTTCCGCTCCCCCTCGTCCCCCTTCTGACGATCCTCCCGTTTTCCGACGATGCCTCCCCAGTACGCTCCCATCAGAAACAGCGCGTAGTTTCTCCCCATGTAAACGGAGACAAAATGGGCCTCCAGCATGGTATAGAGCGCAAAGGATAAAAGCATCATGAATCCTAAGGGGTCCTTTCTCCTACGGCATTCCCACATCAGTAGAGCGTACATGATCACATACACGGCGCCGGGCAGGATCCCGTACCAGTAGAAAAGCCGTACATAGCCCAGGTCAAAATACTTGACGTTTTCCGGGCGGGAGAACAGCCGCCAGTTACGCAGCATCCCGCCGCCCCCCTCAAGCGTGTTCATGCTGGTGATACGCCCGGTGATAAAGCGGTCGATATGGGTATAAAAGGGTCCCTGATAGGGCTCGTAATACGCGATCCAGACGGACAGGAGCACACAGATGAGAAACGCGGCAATACCGAGCACATACAGAAGCTTTCCCTCCCGCGCCTTTTTCCCGTATGCCAGAAGAAGGGACAACGCCAACGTAAAAAATAAAAATATCATCCCTGTCCTCGACCGGGTGGGCAGAAACAGAAGGATGCCCGCCAGGGCGATCAGCCCGTAATGCCAGAGCTTCATTTTCTCATGCCACAGATAGATGCCGAGGGTGGCAAGAGCCCAGAACATGCAGTAGCAGGCATTGGGATGGCCCAGGCCGAAGCAGTAGCGCAGGCCCCTGTCCCCGTCGTCGATGATGTACATGTTCCCGAAGATCCCAAAGACCGCCAGCAGCGCCAGCATAAGGCAGCCTGCCAGCGTCACGGAAAATGCCAGCTTCAGAGCTTTTTTCACGTCCACACCCCGGAAGGCCGCGCAGAACACCACCAGGCGCACCGCTTCATCCCGGTCCGAACACAGGTAGCAGATGCCGGCGAGAACGCCGAAAAAGAGCAGCCACAGCCATTCCCGCACCGTGAACCTGCTGCATGCCATCTTAACCGCGAACAGCAGGAAGGTCAGCCGGAACAACTGCCCTTCAAACGGGTTGGTCCAGGCGCTGAGCTCCACCACCACAATGAGAAGCTCCAGAAGCAGACCCGCCCAGAAGCAGGCCATTCCGACCTGCCCGATCCGTTTTTCCCATGCCTTTTTTCCCGATGTAATTGTTCCCGTTGTGACTGTTCCCATTGTTATTTTCCTTTTTCCGCTTTTAAGCCCAGCTTATGCAGCAGCCCGTTCCAATAGCCGAGCACCGTGTTATGCCAGAACCAGACTGCCCGCTGCCTGAGATATTCTCCAAAAGCCGCGCCGCAGGCGGACGCCGTTTTCCAGCCCTGCCCATACACCACTGTCAGGCGGAGCATCTCGTGCCGGCATTCCTCCTGATCTCTCAGGCCGTATTTTTCATACATCAGGAGGCTGTCCTTATATTTGCGGAAATCTCTCTCCGAAAAGCTCTCCGTGTACTGCTCCTCATGGACGCCGATGGAGATCAGCGGCTCCGGCGTAAAGACAAAGGCCGGATCTTTCTGAAGGATCTCAAAATAGAGGAACATATCGGAAGCCCAGTTGCTCCTCTCATCAAACATCGCTCCGCAGGCACGGTAAAGGGTGGCGGACGGCGCTCCGATCTCATTTCCCAGAAACAGGAGACGGTAGTCTTGCCGCAGCCGCTCCACATATTCCCTGCCGGCGGCCCTTGCATAAGAACCCTTCTTCGATACCTGCATGGTGCCGCAGAAAGCGAGCGAAGCCTGCGGATTTTCTTCCAGAAGCGCCGTCAGCTTTTCCAGGCTGTCGTCCCGCGTGAACCAGTCGTCGCTGAACATGATCTTGATATATTTCCCTCTTGCCAGGGAAAGGGCCTTGTTCCAGTTGAAAATATGTCCCAGAGGCTTTTCATTGTGCACGTAGCGCAGGCGCTTCATGCAGGGGGCGGCTGAGATTTCTCCTCCTGGGTCTTTCCCGCTCCGGATCTTTCCCACCAGCGTTTCAATTTTCCCATTGGTGGAGTCGTCCGTCAGGATGATCTCCGCATCCTGCATGGTCTGCGCGGCAATGGAAGCAAGGAGCCGCCTTACCTCCGCTTCATTGTTATAGGCGGGGATGCAGATGGAAACTTTCGGTATACCATCCATCTTTTCAGATTTATCCTGCCCCATCTCTTTTCCCATCCCTTCATCCCTTCCCGGTTATCTTTCGGCAGAGCCGCTTCACTCCCCTGCCGGCCCGGTAATAGTTTTTCCGCAGCCATGCGCCCGTATGCCGCAGCGCCCTCTGCGCGCCGTTCTCCTTTTTCAGGATCAGGTAGTCGTATTCATCCAGATGATCTCTCAGATATTCCGGATAGGTATCGTCGATCTCCACCAGACGGAAGGAAGCGTTCCTTCCGAAGATATCCTTCCCGTCCTTGAGGTTATCCACCACGCCGGAGAGGATTTCCGCCTTATTGAATTCCTGATGGGCAGCGGATTTCACTTTTTCCTCCACACGCTTTTTCGCGCTCTTTTCTCCGTGGCCGCCCATGTAGCCGAAATGCCATCCGCCGTCGGGAACGCGGATGCCAATCTCCTTGCGTTCCGGGAAGCGGAGCTCCCCGAGCAGCAGGTGCTGTTCTCTTAACAGCTTATAGCTGCACATCTTGGAACCGATCCACTGCTTTTTCTCCACGCCGGGGAACTCGCCCGCATAGGAAAGCAGGTTACCCGATACCTCCTCCATGTTCAAGTAGCAGTAGAACATCCGCTGGGCGAAATGGTAGATCTTCGTGGGGTCAAAATGCTGCAGGATCTCCTTCACCTTCTCCGGGTTTGGGATCTCGTCCAGGTCGCTGAAAATGATGATGTCCTCATCGGTGCACTCCTTCAGTCCCCGTCCCACCGCGTTTTTCTGGAAGGTGTCCCGGTCGTGGGTGTATCCGGGCGGCGTGTCGTCCACCACCACATGGATGATCTTGTGGGCGAACTCCGCGAACATTTCTTTATTTTCTTCATAATACAGAGGCTTGGGATTCCCGGAAAAGGTTTCCGTGGCCTCGCTGATCACGAACCGGTCCACCACCGGATCCATGATGTGAAGCCGGAGCTTCAGGATATCCAGTTCATTG
Source organism: Candidatus Eisenbergiella merdipullorum (assembly GCA_019118445.1). Classification (GTDB taxonomy): domain Bacteria; phylum Bacillota; class Clostridia; order Lachnospirales; family Lachnospiraceae; genus Eisenbergiella; species Eisenbergiella merdipullorum. The sequence continues at coordinate 33,774 of DWYY01000074.1, forward strand.
AAAAACTGAAAGCAATCGTATACCATAGTGGTTCCTCTTCATACCGGCAGCATCCGCCGATCCTTTTTTGACGTCCATTCCGGACATGCCGGACAGACGCACCGGAGGCAGTCAGCCGTTGACCAGCCTGCCGTGCAGCCGTCTTAACGCATCCAGCACCTTATGCTTCCTGCGGAAGTCAGGATAACCCGCATTGGTCCCTTCCCATTTGTGGAAGGAAAAAGGGGTGATCCCCTCGATCTCCGGGATCATATGCTCATGACCGAAATATTTCGCCACTTCCAGGGGTGCGATCCGCATGCCCTCCGCTTCCAGAAGATGGCGGATGCGGCAGCAGATAAAGCCGTCCTCGTTGTACCAGCCCTTCTCCGGCGTCCAGGGAACATTCGCTTTTTTGGGGTAATCCAGCAGGCGCTTGCTGCGGATGCCCACGCTGTTGCCGACCCGGCAGATATTGCCGTGGATATCCCGGTAGGTGGTATTGTCGCCTTCCTTTGGAAGGGGCCATGGCGCGCCGATATAATCATAATCCAGGAATTCGTCCCGCCACAGTTCCGGGTGGACGATAAAACCATCATAATGCACCAGCATCACATAGTCCGTTTTGATATAGTCCCCCAGCTCATAAACCATTTTATAGTTAAAATCATTGATGTGGTTTAAGCGGGAGGTATGACGGTAATGAATGCCCTCTGGCAAAAACAGCGGCTTTTTATCCGTGATGATCAGAGCGTCCGCAAACTCGATGCCCCTCATGCTGTATTCCATTGCCTTTATTGTCTCCCGCACCCGCACGCTGGTCATGGCGCACAGCGTCACGTTCGGGAGCTTCAATTTATCTGTTTCCTTCATCGTTTCCCTCTGATCTCCGTCTCAGATCCGGATCATCTTCTCCGTGTAGATATCCCTGCAATCCGTCCCGTTCAGCCATTTCTTCGGCGCGATCACGATCTTCTCCGGATTTTTCCCGAGCCATGCGGCCCACCAGCTGAAGCTGCTGTTGGCGATGATATGATGCTCACAGAGACTCATCAGATACATATCCTGATATCCATCATCCTCTGTCCCGCCTTCCGCCACCACGCAGTCCTTTCCGGTAAAATGCTCCAAAGCCCAGGCTGTATCATTGGAAAAAACATAAAAAACAGCGTCCGGCACCGTCCTGCGGATCTGTTCCATTGCCTTTTCATAATATTCCGCCGTGCAGATCCCCTCATAAATGCCGCCGTGTGAAGCATCCAGATAATCCCCGCGGCGCACATGCACGCTGACCGCCCGGCTGTCTTCGATCTGCCCGGCCAGCTTTCCGGTCCGCTCGGAAAGGCGCAGCCGTTCCTTCCTGAAACGATAAGCCTCCTTTACTTCGTCAGCGACCGGGGCAAAATACCGCTCGCTCTGAAAGCACCCTTCCAGCAGAGCCGGCTCCCTTTGCAGGACCTCCGGGTCAAAATTCACGCCTGCCTCCCGGTAGGACAGATCCTTCCGCCCCAGAAGCTTTCGTTTTATCCTGGAGACCGGATCCAGAAAAGAGTCGGTCATCTGCCGGATCTCTTTCTCCAAAGCCCTGTCATAGGCTGCACCGAAAACCTCCGTAAGCTGGAGGGGACGTTCTCCTGCGTGGCCATAGCAGGTGCGGTCGTCTATCTTCACTTTTCTTCCATCCGCTTTCAGCCGGAGGTACAGGGCGTATTCAAACATCTGATTGCCAAGCCCTCCGGACAACTGTACGATCACCATATCTGTCCCCGTCTGCATAAAGCGGTGCGGCCGCTTTCCTTTCCTCACTGTCGTCTCCGTGTTTTCACCGGAAGGATCACTTTCTCATTGATCCACATGACCATGCGGTACAGCGTGGCTGACCGCAGGAATATCTTCATCTTTTTATACTCATTCGGACTGGCCCCGGGGCAGCTGTATACCCGCCCCATCTCACCCTCGTCCTGTTTCAGCCTCTGCCTGATCCAGGCACAGTATTTCTTCCTGTCCGGATCTTTCGAGGCGTGGAGGGTGCGGTAGTAGATCAACAGTCTTTTATAAAAAAAATATCTATGCACATCCGCCAGGTCATCCCTGCCGATCTTGCGGAGAAAGGCCTCCTTTTCCTCATAGGCAGGGATCTGGTCCGTGAAAATATTTTTCCGGATGCCCCGGTTCATGATGCTGCCTTCCCGGTCTATCACGTAATTATAAAATGCCCGGTCCAGATATACTCCTTTTTTTATTCTGGAAAGCAATATGGTCGTGTATACGATATCCTCATAAAGCTTTCCTTTGGGGAACCGCAGATCCCCGATCAGCTCTCTTTTGTAAACCTTATTCCAGGCTGCGTTCTGTATCTGATATTCATCCTTCTCCAGGAGGAAGACCATGAGCATATCCTGGCCTTCCCAGACCGTCTTTTTCCCGGTGGAATCATCCTTCACCCCATCCCGCCGGATCTGTTTATAGCTGCAGGCGCACAGATCCGCTCCTTCTTCCCGGAGAGCGGTTATCATCTCCTGATACATCGGCGCGTCGATCCAGTCATCCCCGTCCACAAAGGCGATATAGGTACCCGTCGCAGCGTCGATCCCCGCGTTCCTGGCATCGGACAATCCTCCGTTTTCCTTGTGGATCACCCGGACCCTGGGATCCTCCCGGGCGAACCGGTCGCAGAGGGCAGGGCAGCCGTCAGTGGAACCATCATCCACCAGCAGGATCTCCAGATCGGTATAGGTCTGCTCCAGGATGGAACGCACGCAGCACTCCAGCCAGGGTTCCACATTATAAATTGCCACAATTACCGACAACAGCTCCATGGCTCCTCCATCTTACGGCGTGACCAGATACTGCTTCATCATCCATTCCTGGAACATGAGGATGAACCAGATCTGTTGTCTCCACTGGTCCCTTTCCTGAAAGTCCTGCCAGATGCTCCAGACGACCTCCGGGTCCAGGATGCCCTGTTCGGCGAGCAGCTTCCGATCGATCAGGCTTTCCGCCCATGCCCGCATGGAGGGCTCCTTCAGCCATTTCTGTACCGGGATGGAAAAACCCTTTTTCGGGCGTTCCATCATCTCCTTAGGCACGTAACGGTACAGCACGTCACGCAACACCAGCTTTCCCGTTTCGCCCTGCCGTTCGTACTCCACCGGGAGGCTCCAGGCAAATTCCACCACATCCTTGTCCAGCATGGGAACCCTGGTTTCCAGGGAAACCGCCATGGCCGTCCTGTCCACCTTTACCAGGATGTCATCCGGATGGTACATGAGCATGTCCATCAGCATGATGTTATGGTTCTGCTCCGGCAGATAGTCCGCTTCATAGTCGGTATAATAATAAGGGAGATTCCCCCGCACCAGCGCGATCTTATGATTCAGCGGATTGGTCTCATAGCTCATCTGATAGACTTCACAGGCGTCTCTGGCCTGCAGCAGATTTCCCCTGATCTGCCAGGCGTCCGCTTTCCCAAACAGCCCGCCCGCCAGCAGCTTTCCCGCAGGGCGGCGGATAAAATACGGGATCTTTCGGATCTTATCCCACACCCTGATGGTAGACACATAGGAGGTATAACCGCAGAACAGCTCGTCTCCGCCATCTCCGCTCAGGGAAACGGTCACATGCTCCCGGCTCATCCTGCTCACCAGATAAGTGGGGATCTGGGAGGAATCCGCAAAAGGCTCCGAAAACATCTCCGCAAGCTGCGGGATCACTGCCTTCGCGTCATCTTCCGTGATATACAGCTCGGTATGATCCGTTCCGAGATGAGCCGCGATCTTCTTGGCCGCATCCGCTTCATTATAGTTTTTATCTTCCATCCCGATGGTGAAGCTTTTCACCTTTCCCGCATGCAGGGACTGCATCAGGGCCACCACGGTGCTGCTGTCGATCCCAGCGGAAAGGAATGCGCCAACTGGCACGTCCGCCATCATCTGTCCTGCTATGGATCGCTTCAGAAGCCGTTCCAGTTCATCGGCAGCTTCCTTCCTGCTGCCCTTAAACAGGTTGTTCTGCCCCTTTTTCGCCGTTTCCTTCATGGACCAGTAGGCTTCGATCCCAATGCCGTCTCTGGCAAAAGGAGCACGGATGGTCAGGATACAGCCTGGTTTAAGTTTTTTGATATTTCGATAAATAGAATACGGCGCAGGGATATATCCATGGGTGAAATAGATATCCAGCACCTCTGTATTGATCTGTTTTTCAAAGCCGTCCAGCACGGAAATGGAGCCAAGATCGGACGCAAATACGAAGCTTCCCCGCACAAAGCCGTAATAGAGCGGCTTCTCTCCCACCCGGTCGCGCACCAGATACAACGTCTCTTCCTTCTGATCGTAAAGAGCGATGCCGAACATTCCCTTGCACATGGAGATGGCTGCCTTCACGCCATAGTGTTCGGCGGCCTCCAGCAGCACCTCCGTGTCGGAGCTTCCGCGGAAAGCCGTCACCTTCCCCTCAGCAAGCAGCTTTTTGGCAATTTCCTTATAATTGTAAATTTCTCCGTTAAAGGCGATCACATAACGGCCGCTATGGGAAACCATGGGCTGGGCCCCCGTCTCCGTCAGATCCACAATGGCCAGACGCCGGTGCCCGAACACAACAGACCGGTCCGGCGAAGCCCATATGCCTGAAGCGTCCGGCCCGCGGTGCTTCATGCGCTCGTTCATTTTCCGGATATTTCTCTCCCAGCTATCTGCATCCGCATGGGGATTATCCCTGCCCCAGCTGCAAAATCCTGCTATTCCGCACATTCTGTCCGATTCCTTTCTGACTGTCCGCCTGCTTTTATCTCATCAGCCCTTCCAGATATTCCATCCAGGTACGCGCTACTGCCTCCGGCCTGTAGCTTTCCAGAAGCTTTGACGCTTCAAGACCGCACGCAGCCGCCATTTCCGGGTTTTCCATATAGGCGCGCATCGCCCCGGCAAGGCTGTCCACATCCCCGGGCGCGACCAGCTTCCCGTTTTCACCGTCGCGGATCAGCTCCGCCGCCCCGCCTCCGGAACAATCCGTAGAGATCACAGGAAGCCCCATGCACATGGCTTCCAGCAGGGTATTCGGTATCCCTTCACTGTAAGAGCTGAGCACGAACATACCCGCCCGCCAGATCCGGTCAGCCACATCGCTCACCGTGCCGGGAAGGGATATCCGTCCAGAAAGCCCCAGATCTTCCGAAAGGCCGGCAAGCTTTTCCCGGAGCCCGCCGTCTCCATATATGGTAAGCCGGTATTCCGGGAAACGTCCTGCATTTTCCGCAAAAGCGCGGATGATCATCTCATGGTTTTTGTTGGCATCCACCCGGCCGACCGCCACGACCTCCTTTTCCCGCACCCCTTTAAAGGGAGGCCGCACAAAATCCGGATTCAGCGGATTCTTCAGGACCACTGCCTTTTTTCGGACCCTTTCCGGAAAGAAGTCCTTCGCCCGTTCCGACTGCAGGATCACTCCCGCCGCCCTGCCGAACAGGATATCCGCCAGAAAGCGCAGCGGCGCGGAGGCATATTCCTCCTTAGGCTCCCCGCGCACGGACACCGCCACCGGGATTCCGAGGAAAGCGGAGGTCAGAAGAGCCATAATATTATTTTTCCCGATAAAGGAAAGGATCACGTCCGGCTGTTCCTTTTTCCAGATCCTCCGCAGTTTCCGGGCGCGGGCCAGGAAATTCCCGATCCGGCTTTTTCCCGTCTCTTCCTCAGTGATCTCACTGAATACCCGGCGCACGCCGTCCGGAAGCGGGTATTCCACCTCGCCCTGATACTGGGTCACAAGGGTAACCTGCCATCCCCGCCCGGCCAGATAATCCGCCAGGTTCACCAGGACGCGTTCAGAACCGCCCTTCCGCAGGGAACTGATAAACAGTGCGATATGCTTTTGTTTCCTTCCCGGACTGCAATGTTTATTTCTTCGCATATGGAATCTGATACCCCGCACGCCGCATCAGCGACCAGAAGAGCCTTTTCAGGTAATAGACCGCCATCCTTCCCTTACAGATCAGCTGCCCCAGTTTTCGGGCGCCGCTTCCCAGCCTCTGTGGAGGTTTCTGCCCCGGCAGGAGCCCTGCCCTGCGGTAACGGGCGGAAGTCTGTTTATAGCTTTCAAGCTCCCGGGCGCACTCCTGAGGGGAATAAAGCCTCCCGGCACGGTCCTGATAGTGAAAAATGCTGTAAATATTCTGCTCCGAAGCCCAATAACCGTCGGAAACATTATGCCTCGCCCAGTATTTCGGTGCAATGGCAAACTGCAGGGTTTCCGAAGTATAAGCCGGGAAAAAAGCGAAACTGGAATTGGACAGGATCAGGTATCTGGCATTCTTGATCATCACATAGTCCCGGTCCAGGTCGGAATGATAAACAGGCAGGCCGGGCAGGAGCTTCCCTGCCGCCTCCGGATCGTCCGTCACCACGATAAATTCCATATCCTTACGGAGCTTCCGCATGTTCTTCATGGCGTTCATCCAGTATCTGCGTTCCAGATACAGTTCCGGATTTCCGGTATATTCGCCGCCTCTTACATTCAGAATGCACAGATCGTCCCGGGTAAATTCACGGGTGTCGTATTCTTCCTTCACCCTAAGCCATTTTTTTATATCTTCCCGGTATCGGGAAAAATAGCTTTCCGCCTGCATGTTCCCATAGATCAGGGTATTGTCCGGCAGAGTGTGCAGAGCCTCATCCGCCCCGGCCACATAACAGCCATGCTCCATGTCGTGGAGGGACGTATTCTGATAAAAGCGGAGTTCCTTTTCCTCATACCGGCGGAACCGGGATGAGACTTGCCCCTTTCCCGGCACATCGCTGTCGGGGATCCGCTCGCCCAGATCCAGGTCCATGAAATACATGCCTTTTTTGCTGTGGACATTCACCGCAAGCTGCTCCTGTCCGGCGGTGCCGAAGGCACAGCCGCGCTCCTTTGCGATACATCTTGCCGTAATATAGCAGAACAGCTGGTTTCCCAGCCCCTGCCCTTTCAGAAATTCCGTTCCTATCATTCCAACGTGCCCTTTGTCAACGTAATCTTACACTGATCCACATTGTAGATGATATCACAATTCTCTATCGTCCGCAATCTGTGCGCAATGATGATCATGGTCTTGCGGCCGTGGAAGCTTTCGATAGCTTCCATGATCGCCGTTTCCGTATCTGTATCCAGGGCGGAGGTGGCTTCGTCGAATATCAGGATCTGCGGATCGTGGTACAGCGCCCTAGCGATGCCAATCCTCTGCCGCTGCCCGCCAGATAAGCGAACGCCTCTGTCGCCTATGCTGGTATTCAGCTTTTCGGGCATCTGCTCCACAAATTCCTTCATCTGCGCTTCTTTCAGCACCTCCCACACTCTTTCATCATCGATCTGGTCCCGGTCTACTCCGAAGGCGATGTTTTCCCGCAAGGAATCATCCGTAAGGAAAATGGACTGTGGGATATATCCGATATGGGAAAGCCAGGAAGGATAGTTGTCGAACACATTCTTTCTTCCGCATGTGATGGTCCCGCCCTGCACCTTCAAAAGCCCCATCAGGATATCGATGGCCGTGGTCTTCCCCGCGCCGGAAGGCCCCATCACGCCGACGGATTTCCCGATGGGGATCCGCATCATAGCGTCCTTTAATACCGGGTGGCTGGAGTTGGGATAAGTATAGTCGATGTGGTTCAGGCAGATCTCCCCTTCCACCGGGATGGGAGCCGCATCCGGGTCGTCTTTGCTCTGATACTCGCCGTATTTGGTATAATCGCTGAAATCCACATTTTCATAAACATAATCCAGGGAAGGCTGGAAAAAAGCGATATTGGTCATATGCCCGTTGATCCGGTTCACGCTCGGGATCAGACGGGTGGCCGCATAACCGAAGGCCGCGATCTGGGCGACCATTTCCTTCATATCTCCTCCGGAAAGGATGAATACCGCAACGTAGCTGAGGATCGCCGTCATGCTGATGGTCTCCAGCAGCAGGCGCGGAATGTTGTTGAGCACCGCATATTTGCTGGTCACTTCTCCTGCGATCTTGGAATATTTCCGGAAATTTTTTGCAAAAAAGGCTTCCCGGTGCAGGATCTTCACATCTTTAATGCCGTATATGGACTGGAGGCGCCATTTACCCATGCGGCTCTGCACCTCCTGGGATTTTAAACCCATGGAATTTAAAGTGGGCTTCATCACCTTCATGATGAGAAAGGTCATGACCACAAGGATACCGCCGATGATGAGGGTCATAACAGGATCCACCAACAGCAGGAAGATACAGATAAACAGCGCCACCACTGCTTCGCTGGCAAGCTGGATGTACTCCATCAGGATGGTGAACACCTTGGGCACATCGCTGTCCACCAGGCGGAACACTGTGGGGATATCTGCATTCAGATAGAATTCATAAGGACGGTTCAGGTATTCCTCCAGCATATAG
>DWYY01000075.1 GCA_019118445.1 Candidatus Eisenbergiella merdipullorum
ATTCTTTCCATATTAAAAGAAAACAGCCGTGAAAGCGCCTCGGAAATTGCAAAGCAGGTTTCCCTCTCGGTTCCCGCCGTCACGGAGCGAATCCGCAAGCTGGAACAGGGCGGCATAATTGAAAAGTACACACTGCGGATCAATCCCTGTGAGCTTGGCTATAATCTTCTGGTCTTCGTGCTGGTAAAAATTGACGCCTCCAGAAATCTGGAAGCCTTCCAGGACGAAGCGACAGCCCTCGCCAATGTGCTGGAATGCCATCACATCGCAGGGCCGTCTGACTATCTTCTGAAGGTACTTGCAAAAGACATGCAGGATCTGGAAACCTTTCTTTCCTGCACCATGAAAGATCTCCCCGGCGTGGCAGAAACTCAAACTCTGTTCTGCCTGTCCACGCTGAAGGAGGAATTTTCCGTGTAAAGATGAAAAGCATCAGCGTTTCAATGAACGCAGATGCTTCTTCGTCTGCGCGTCCACACAGCGTGACTCGGTCGTTTTCTGAATCGCCCGGTTATAGGTAAAATCGTCCAGCGCACAGGAAGCGAGATAGTCTTCCGTTTTCTGAGGGAAACGCACGTAGCACATGGACACCGCCCAGGCCACGGCCATTTTCACATAGTACGCCGGATGACGGATGCTGTCGTATAGGGGAAACAGTCTGTCGATATATTCCGGATTTATGTAGTAATCCAGAGACATGACCACGGCGAAACGGACAAAAAACTCCCTCTCCGACCGAAAATAAGGCTGAAGAAAATCCCATACCTCTTCCGGATATTCCCTTGCTATCTTCAGCGTGCTGCAGAAGCTGTCGCAGACAGACCAGTTATCGATCAGCGGCAGAAAATCTTCGGTTTCCGCAAGGATTTCCGAAAGTGTCGCTTTCGCCCGCCTGCGGGCATAGCCGATCAGAAAGCCTTTCAGCATGATTTCTTCAAAAAAGATTTCCTTTCCGTCTCCTCCATCCTGCGCAATGCTGTCCGCATAGTCCTTCCAGTCACAGACAGCAAGCTGCTCTGCCAGTTTTCTCAATTTCGGGAGGCGCACCCCAAGGACATTTTCCACGCCCGGAAGAAGGGACGAGGAAAATGTCTGATATTCCGGCTCGGCAAGCGCAAGAAGCCGCTCTCTGATCTCAGTTCTCTTTTCGGAAGAACGATGCATACTTTTTTCCTTCCTCCACATAATGCCGGGCATTTTTCAGGCTGGCCGCCTTTTCCTCCTCCGTAACCGGACGCCGCACGGCGGCAGGGCTTCCCAGAACCATGGAGCCGTCCGGGATCACCGATTTGCCCGTGACCAGCGCGCCTGCTCCGATCACGCAGTCCGATCCGATCACCGCTCCGTTCAGGATCACGGCTCCCATGCCGATCAGAGTTCTATCCCCTATAGTGCATCCATGCACGATCGCGCCATGGCCCACTGTCACATCCTCTCCGATATGCACCGGAAATCCCTCATCCACATGCACCACCGCATTGTCCTGAATGTTACTTCCCCGCCCGATCACGACGGGCGCGTCTTCCGCCCGCACCACGGCATGAAACCAGAAGCTTGCATCCTCTCCTGCCGTCACATCCCCGTAAAGGTCTGCATCCGGCGCGACGAACGCCGCCTTACCGCGGATTTCTTCTCTTTTATCCGAAATGCTATGCTCGATGGAAGCCTTTCTTCTTATTTCCATAATTTCCTCTTTTCTGATGTTCTTGCATATGGAGAAAAAGGAAATTCCTTTTCCTCCATATATAAAATCTGATACATTTCATCATATCAATGCGGCCTTCAAAATGCAATCCTTCCCGCGGCATCTGTTGCGTCCGCATTTTGTGCTGTCTTTCCACCCGACGTTCTGTAGGCAGCCCGTTGTCGTCAAAGCCGAAGGGATAAAAGATCCGCTGACCGTCGGCGGTGTGTCAACGGGAAAAAGTCCTCCTTCCTCGCCGTAAGCGTCCTCCGCGCTCCCTCCTTTTTCCTGTTCATTTTTCTGCCTCCCTGTATTTTTACAAACAAAGCTCAGAGGCTACTTCCATGCTTCCTTCACAAAGATTCTCACCGGCCATCTTCTCTCTGTGCATCCGGGGAGCATGTACTCCTCCTCATCAACGCTTTTGTTTCTGTTTGTTGTACCCATTATTGCAGCGATTTTTCCATCTGTCATGACGGTACCCCATAAAAGCCCTACGCTGCCTCTCCGAACAGAAGGCCGGGCAGAAAGGTCAGCCGCTTTCCGATGCTTCTGGCAATAAATCCCACCAGCAGGGCGGCGACGATGGTTCCCTCCCGGACACCCTCAAGCGCGCCGGCAAAGCCAAAGGCCAGAACTGCAGCTGTCACTGTCATGGATACGTCAAACACGATTTTCGTAATGCCAAAATCCGTGTTCCATCTCTGGACCACTGCGCGGACAAAGGATTCCCCCGGAAGCATGACTACGTCCGTCAGCATTTCCATGTAGACACCGGTTCCCAGAATCACGCAGCCGGCCAGAAGATAGACCACCTTTTGAGGATAGCTCTGCGGCTGAATAAAAAACAGAAGCTCCATGCACAGATCAATGAAATAACCGAAGGCGATGGAGACAGGGATCTGAAGCGCATGCTCCGGCTTGAAACTTTTTCCCAGGATCAGAAGCTGAAGCAGGATCAGAAGCAGACTGAAGGCAATGGTAAACTGCCCCAGAGAAAAACGGAAATTCAGGCTCAGCACATAAGGAATGGCGGATATCGGCGAGGTCCCCAGATCCGCCTTTGTGATCAGACTCACCCCCAAAGAATTGATAAAAAGCCCAATGATAAAGATCACATACCGTTTCAGTTTTTCCACTATCTTCTTCCCCTTTCAAAATGATTTTTTAATCGTTTCTGGCTGCCGGAATACTTCAAAAGGTCTGACAGCCCCGTGTCTGCAGGCAGCCGACAGGAACCATGTTATCATTGTTTTTTTAACATGTCAATTCAGACATGTTCTTATTGATATATTGAATTTGTGACAGGGAATATTGGCGCGATCTTTTATTCTGTGCTATACTTTTAAGACAGAACCGAAAACGGAATTTATTTAAAAAGGGACAGTTATGGGAACATTACGGTACGCCATTCTTGGGCTTCTCAACCAGAGAAGCATGTCGGGTTATGAAATGTCAAAGGAATTCGAGAACACTCTGTTTGAATTCTGGAACGCCAGGCACAGCCAGATCTATCCGGAACTGAAGCTGTTGGCGGAAGAAGGGATGGTTACCTATGCGGTGGAAATCTCCGGAAACATTCTTGAGAAAAAGGTTTACTCCATCACAGAAGCAGGCCGGAATGCCTTTCTACAATGGGAAATGGAACGCCCGCAGCTTTCCCCGGTCCCAAAGGACGAATTCCGCCTCCGCCTCTTTTTCTCTTCCTGCCTGTCAAAGGAAGATCGGCTTTCGCTGCTGGAAGACCAGCTTGAGAAGCACAGGGAACGGCTTGCCCATCTGAAAGAGAGACTGGATAAATTCCCCGTCCTTCCTCCTGAAGAGGAAGGAAAATTTTCCGATTATCTAGTACTTTCAGGCGCACTGTCCCGCGAGGAAGGAAACTGCAGATGGCTGGAAAGCTGTATTCAGCTGTGCAGGGAACGGAGGGATTAAGACAACAAATTGAGAGCGAATCTGTGTGCAGACTGAGTGCAAATTTGGAGTATGAAGGAAATTTTTTTAGCCCATTGACATTTTTGTTTTTTTCTTGTATTATTGAATAGCTTGATAAATGGATGGCGAAGCGTGGCTCAGTTTGGTAGAGCGCTGCGTTCGGGACGCAGAGGTCGCAGGTTCAAATCCTGTCGCTTCGATTGGATATTTGTAGTCGCAGTGAAAGGAAAGTAACGAGACGAATGTTTCGTTGCTTTCTTTTTTTGCCTTTCGGAAAATAAAATCGGCCGATGGCCGCTTTCCTGCCTGCAGTCCGCCCTGACATCCTACTTCATAAAATTTTGTTTAAAAGGAGAATTCAAAATGCCGAAAACCAGATTTGAAAACGTAGTATTTACCCTGATCATGGCGCTTGTCATGGTATATGGAATGATCATATATAACGTGGCTCTGAATACTGGCGGAGTAACTGACCAGACCTTCCTTCTTGCGCTTCATGAGCTCCCCATCATGATGCCCGTCGCCTTTGTCCTGGAATTTTTTGTGGTGGAAAAGCTGGCAACCCGGCTTGCCTTTACGGTTGTACGTCCCACTGACCGTCCTCAGATCATCACCTGTGCTATCTCCACGATGATCGTCTGCATCATGTGTCCTGTCATGAGCCTGATCGCCACTCTGCTGTTCAAGCAGCCCGGCATTGGCACCTGGGCGCAGACCTTCGGCTGCAACATGCCGATGGCTCTGATCTGGCAGCTCCTGTACTGCGGACCCTTATGCAGGCTGATCTTCCGGCTGCTGTTTCGCCGGAAAGGCCAAACGGTCAGCGAAGCGCAGACGCAGCATTCTTAAAAAGATCATTTTTCGCGATACCCGGACAGCTCACAGCAAAGCTGTTCACTGTCCGTTGCCCGGCGAATGGCTTCTCGCACAAGCAAGACAACCTCTTTATCGCACAAAAACAGACGGCAGTCATCCTGCCGTCCATTTTATTTTTACTAAAAAATTTCTGCCTTCCATCCTTCATATGGGATTGGCTCAAGCCATGGCCTGCTCGATTTTTTTCTGAAGCTCGTTCTTGGAAACCGCTCCGACGATCCTCGCTTTCTCCTGGCCGTCCCTGATCACCAGGAAGGTGGGGATATTCATGACGCGGTACTTACCTGCGATATCCATGCAGTCATCGATATTGAGCTTTCCGACTTTAACCTTTCCTTCCAGTTCATCCGCAAGCTGTGCCACCACAGGAGCCATCATCTTGCAGGGGCCGCACCAGTCCGCATAGAAATCCACCAAGACCGGCTTATCTGATTTCAGAACTTCTTCTTCAAAATTCGCTGATGTAAATTTATATTCCATGATTTCTCTCCTTTCATTCCCGGTACAGGAAAACCTGCTTCCGGTACTGCCATAGTATTGACACTTTCAGACATCTCATGCGGGAATTCCTGACAAAAATGCCGCCTGTCCTGTCCTCTGCCTCATCCATAGCATATTACACAATCCGCTTCTTTGCAAGGCAAAATTTCAGACATTCCGCCAGGACATTTCTGTCATAACCCCGCTTTTTTCTGTTATAAACTCGCCGGATATGTTATACTGCGTAAAAACGCAGGCGGATGTCCGATCCGCATTCTGCACGAACAGGAAAGGAATTTTCCCACCATGAAATACCACAATCCCATCCTGAAGGGATTTCATCCGGATCCCAGCATCTGCCGGGCCGGAAGCGATTACTATCTCGTCACCAGTTCGTTTGAATATTTTCCGGGCATCCCGGTCTATCACAGCACGGATCTGGTGAACTGGACGCAGATCGGCAACTGTGTCACGGATCCGGAGGCATTCCCCATGGCGGACGCGAAGAACTCCGGAGGCATCTGGGCTCCCAGTCACCGCAACGCTGGATGGCCGGGGAAATTTTATCGTTTCTTCTTCTGATCCCGCAAAAGAATGGTCAGCTCCCGTCTGGGTTCCCGCAGGCGGCATCGACCCCTCCCTTTTCTTCGAGGACGGAAGGGCCTGGTACTGCACCAACGCTTCCCTTCATCCCGGCCAGGAAGAAATCACCCTGGAGGAAATAGACGTCAGGACCGGTGCGCTCCTGTGGATGACGGGAGCATCCGTCTGCGGATCTGCGGCGACAGGAAGCATTACTGTTTCGAGGCTTCCGTAAACGGCGCGCCTCTGACAGAGCTCTTCCGTGCTTCCACCCGTTTTCTTGCCTGCGAGGTGGCGGGAAGATGCTTTACAGGCACCGTCATGGGGCTCTATGCCTTCGGGGGCAGCAGCTTCCGCGCCGTTATGGACGTGTCCGCGTTCCGTGTGGGATCCGGTTTGAAAACCGTGTGAAAACCGTATGGGATCCGGCTTGAAAAACGATTGACAAATCCTGCAAACAGGGCTACGCTGAAGATGAAAACAGAACTGAAATGCTTGGGAAAGGAGGTCGTTTTTATGAGGATTATTACGATCAGCCGTGAGTTCGGCAGCGGAGGCCGCGAAGTGGGAAAGCGCCTTGCGGACGCCCTCGGCTTTGCTTATTATGACAGGGAGATCGTCACTTCCATTGCCAAAAAATGTGATCTTGACGAAGGATATGTGGAAAATGTGCTGAGAAAAGGCCTGACAATCAACGTGCCAGTCACCTTCGGTCATTCCTTCTATTTTTATTCCGATCCCACATCCGAGAATGAGCTGAAGGTGCTCAATACGCAGCAGCAGATCATCAAAGAGCTGGCCCAGCGCGGCGACTGTGTGATGGTAGGCCGCAGCTCCAGTATCATTCTTGAAAAATACGATCCGCTGAGACTGTTCGTCTACGCCGATATGGACTGGAAAGTGAAACGCTGCCGGGAACGGGCTCCGGAAGACGAACACTTAAACGACCGGGAGCTTGAAAAAAAGATCCGCCAGATCGATGCGGGCCGCGCGCAGCATCAGAAGCTGCTGACAGACCGGAAGTGGGGAGACAGAGAAGGCTACGATCTCTGCATCAATACCTCCGGCCTGGAGATCAAAAAGATCATTCCCGGCCTGAAGGAACTGGCCCTGTGCTGGTTCGGTCAGAAAGAGGGGAAATAGTCCGAAATCTGCACAACTTTATCCGCATTCACTTCGGGCCGGACGGCGATCTGCCGTTTGGCCCGTTTTTTTCCGGATGATATACTTGCAGATCGGATTTCCCGCCGCCGAAAAACGCGCCTCATATTCCGTCATCACGTTTCCCTTCATCAGCCGTTCATCCGAATGCAGATCGTAGGTCACTTCCTCAGCCTGCCATCCCGCAGGCTCCAGTTCCTCAAGGGCAAAATCAAACAGCGGCCGGTTGTCCGTCTTGAACTCGATCTTCCCCTCCGGCTTCAGGATCTTTTCATAGCGGGCCAGGAACTGCCTGGACGGAAGCCGGCGCTTCGCATGCCTGTCCTTGGGCCATGGATCGGAAAAATTCAGATAAATGCGGTCCACCTCCCCGGCCCCAAACACCTCCGTGATCTCCTCTGCGTCCATGCGGATGAAACGCACATTGGAAAGCTCCTTTTCTTCCATCTTCTGGACAGCACGGATCAGCACGCTGGAATATTTTTCGATGCCGACATAATCGATATCCGGATGAAGGGCGGCCATCTCCATGAGGAACCGCCCCTTTCCCATGCCTATCTCAATGTGGAGCGGAGCCGTTCTCCCAAATACTTCTGCCCAGTTTCCCGCATGTTCCTGCGGGTCATGTATGACAAAACGGCTCTCTGCGATCGCTTCTCTGGAGCCGGGAACATTTTTCAGCCTCATTCTTTTTTATCCTTTCCTGTATCCGCGGCAGAAACACGGGCCGCCGCTTTTTCCGGTATCATTTTAGCAGATTCCGGAACCAAAAGTAACTGAAAATCTGAATTTTTTCTGAATCCTCTTAAAAACCGGGCCGGGATAGTGTATGATAGATATGGATCTCATTCGGTGGGATCCTCTTGAACCGTTTTTATGATTTCAGAAGAAGGTATGAAAAATTGATGATACATTCCCGGATAAATTCCAGACACAGATACGGATCATTTCTGCGCAGGAGAAGGATCGCCGTAATCTCTGCCCTGTGTGCCGTCTTTTTGCTGTTCTCCCTTTCTCCTCTTTCCGTTTCAGCCGCTCCGTCCACAGAAACGGGCGGGGATTATGCCGCTCAGGCAGAGGCGCGAAAGGAACTGCCCGTGCAGTCCAATGAATGGGAGAACTGGCCCGCGGGTCCGGCTCTCGGCGCAGAAGCCGCCATTCTCATGGACGCGGATACAGGCGCCATCCTGTATGAAAAAAACATTCACGAAAAGCTCTATCCTGCCAGCATCACCAAGATCCTGACCGCCCTGATCGTCATGGAGCGGTGTCCTCTGGATGAAATGGTGACCTATTCTTACGAAGCGGTCAACAGCATCGACTGGCAGACGGATTCCAATATAGCCATCAAAGCAGGGGAACAGATCACGGTGGAGCAGTCCCTTTACGGTCTTCTCGTAGGTTCCGCCAACGAGGTGGCAACCGCCCTCGCGGAGCATGTCAGTGGCAGCGTGGAAGCCTTCGCGGAGCTCATGAACGAACGTGCCAGGGAACTCGGCTGCGTGGATTCCCATTTTGCGAACGCCAACGGTATTTTTGATGAGAACCACTATACCTCCGCATATGATATGGCGCAGATCGCAAAAGCCTTTTTCTCCAATGATCTGCTCTGCAAGATATCAGGAACGGCAACCTACACCATTCCCCGTTCCGCCACCGTCAGCCAGGAGCTTTTCATATCGTCCAAAAACAAGCTTCTTCCCGGAAAGGAATACGCTTACGAATATCTGGTGGGAAGCAAAACCGGCTATACCTCCGAGGCACGCCAGACGCTGGTTTCCTGCGCCCAGAAGGATGGAATGAAGCTCATCTGCGTCATCCTGAAGGAGGAATCCCCCGCCCAGTTCACCGATACGGTGGAGCTGTTCAATTATGGATTCAGCAGCTTCCGCATGGTGAACGTGGCGGATGCCGACGACCGCTATACCGTGGGAGATGAGCTTTTCTTTGAATCCGACGCCGATCTGTTCGGCAGCTTCTCTCCGCTTCTTTCCATCAGCCCGTCTGATCACATCGTGCTTCCCAATACGGCGGAGTATGAGGATACGGTGTCCACCCTTTCCTATGATGAGCTGGAGGAAGAGGATGAGGCGGCCGAGATCACCTTTACCTATAACGGCATCTATGTAGGCAGCGCGGCTGTGAAAGTCACAGGCGGCCAGTCTGACGGCGATTCCGGAAGTTCTCAGCGCCCGGGAAGCGCGGATCCCTCTCAGCACAGGATTTACATTAATGTACGCCATGTGCTCATCGGTGTGATATCCGTTTATCTCCTTCTGAATTTCCTGATCTGGCTGATCACTCTTATCCGCAACTACAGCTTCTCCAGCCAGCGAAAGGACAGGAGACGGAGGCGGAGACATTATAGCAAAGAAGCCATTGACTATGACAGATATGCCAGACAGGATTCCGAAGATTACTGATTCCGGCCTTTTATTTTCTTCTGCCCCCTGGCCGCATCTCTTCTCCGGAAAAGTTCCTGTGCGTCTTCCTCGGAGATGAACTTTGTTGTCTTCACCGCATAAACGCCGTCATCCTCTGTCCGGCGGATACGGATCTTCCCCTTCATGTATCCGTGCTGGCCACAGAACGAGAGGCTGTAATAATGCTTTCCGTTGGGCGTGAACCACTTGATCTTCCGTTTGAGGTTCCGATGACAGAAATAGCACTTTGTACTCGCCACTTCCCTGTCCGTAAGGAGCTGCGCCTTATCCTCGAAACGCCTGGAAATATATTTGGCGTAATCATCGAATACGATACAGACCTCATCCTTCCGGCTCCTGGGCACCTGAAACGTATCAAAGGAAACTTTCTGAAGCACCTGCGGATCCTCGATCCGCTGAAACACCGCAGCCGCATAGTAGGCATCGCTCAGGGCGCGGTGAAAAACCCCATCCTTGGGGATCTGCAGAAAATCCACCGCATACTCCAGGTTCCTCCGGGTCTTTTTATCCTCAAAAGCGATGCTGAACAGCTTCTGGATATCATAGAATTTCACCGGGCCGCTGCCCAGCGGCTCCATCCCGTAAAACCGCATATTTCTCTGCAGCTCCGTCAGATCCTGCGGCCCCCAGGTGGCGAACAGGTACGGCACAGGCGTCCGTTCCTGCATGCCGCCCCGGGCCGATTCCTCCGTGACGGCATTCTCCTCCGCCGCACCGCACCAGGAAAGGAATCGCTTACAGACGTCCGGGAAAAAATCTCCATCCCGCAGCTGTTCCATGTCCATATGGAGAAGCTGCCTGGTCATCCGATGCATTTCCCTGTAAACCTGGGGCTTTACCACCTCATGAAAGCTTCCGGACATCTCCCTTAGGCTGTTCAGCTTGATCGCACCGATCTCTATGATCTCGAAAGGGATATCCTTTCTCTGCTTTTCTTTTTCCTCATTTCCCTGATTCCATTCCAGGTCCAGTACAATATAATTCATTGGCTTACGCTTTCTTTTCCAGCTTCTTTT
>DWYY01000076.1 GCA_019118445.1 Candidatus Eisenbergiella merdipullorum
ACGACATTTAACTACAATAAATTTCAAGAATTAGTTGAAATTTTTCAAAAAAGAGGTTATGATATTAGTGTTGTGAATACTATCTGTAACGCAACTGAGGAGAGACAAACTGAGGCAAAGGATATTGCAGCTAAGGTCGATGCTATGATAGTGATCGGTGGAAAGCACAGTTCCAATACCAGGAAGCTGTACGAGATCTGTTCCAGGGAATGTGCTCACACCTGTTTGATACAGACACTGGATGACTTGCATTTAGAACTGCCGGAAGCTGTCCGCCTGGTAGGTATTACAGCCGGAGCGTCTACCCCGAATAAATTGATCGAGGAGGTTCAAAATTATGTCAGAGTTAACTTTTGAACAAATGTTGGAGGAATCATTAAAAACAATTCATGCAGGCGAAGTTGTCGAAGGCACAGTCATCGATGTGAAGCCTGAAGAGGTGATCCTCAACATTGGCTACAAGTCTGACGGAGTTCTTACCAGAAATGAGTACACCAACGATTCTAGCGTCGATATGACCCAGGTCGTAAAGCCCGGTGACAAGATGGAAGTCAAGGTTCTGAAGGTGAATGACGGAGACGGACAGGTGATCCTTTCCTATAAGCGTCTGGCAGCCGACAGAGGAAACAAGAGGATTGAAGAGGCATACAACAATCATGAAGTGCTGAAGGCGAAGGTGACCCAGGTGCTGGAAGGCGGTCTGAGCGTTATTGTGGACGAGGTGAGAGTTTTCATCCCCGCCAGCCTGGTTTCCGATACTTACGAGAAGGATCTCGGCAAGTATGCGGGACAGGAGATCGAGTTTGTGATCAGCGAGTATAATCCCAAGAGAAGAAGATACATCGGCGACCGCAAGCAGCTCATTCTTGCGAGAAAGGCCGAGATGCAGAAGGAGCTCCTGGAGAGGATCCATGTGGGCGATATGGTGGAAGGCGTTGTAAAGAACGTAACAGATTTCGGCGCGTTCATCGATCTGGGCGGCGCGGACGGCCTGCTTCACATCTCCGAGATGTCTTGGGGCAGGATCGAGCATCCCAAGAAGGTGTTCAAGGTAGGCGACAAGGTGAAGGTCCAGATCAAGGACATCAATGGGACCAAGATTGCCCTCACCATGAAATTTGATGAGACCAATCCCTGGAGAAATGCGGCTGAGAAGTATGCTGTCGGCAAGATCGTGACCGGAAAGGTTGCCAGGATGACAGACTTCGGCGCGTTCGTTGAGCTGGAGCCCGGTGTGGATGCTCTGCTTCATGTATCCCAGATTGCAAAGGAGCATGTGGACAAGCCGTCTGATGTTCTCAAGACCGGCCAGGAGATCACTGCTAAGGTTGTGGATTTCAATGAGACGGATAAGAAGATCAGCCTGAGCATCAAGGCTCTTCTGAATGAGCCCAAGGAGGAACCTGCTGAGAAGAAGTCCGATGCGGATGTGGTTCCTGTGGATATTGATGCGGTGATCGCAGATCAGGAGAATTGACTGTAAATCAAAAGAAAAATTCCCGCAGAGACAGCTCTTTCGGCTGATCTGCGGGTTTTCTTTTTGGACACGCCTTGCAGCGCGTGTTTCCATCTATTTTTTCAGCAAAAAAGCGAGAAGGTGTGAGGTATAGGCGGACAGCAGGGAAGGGTCTTCCAGAAAAGCGCTGTCCGCCTCAAAGAATCCTTCCCGGTAAGCGGCAGACGGTTTGGCAGTCTGCCCTTTTTTGGCGGTTTTCGCAGCGGCAGACGCACTGGCGGAAGCGTTCGGAGCCTGCTGGTCTGAACTGTGCTTTCCCGAAGTCCGCCTGCCCGGAGCCTGCCGGAAAAAGACAGGGCCGAACAGGGTTTCTTCCGGGACAGGCTCCTTCGCGTTCCCCGGAAGGAACAGGGGCAGGAATTCTCCCGTTTTCCTAGTGTAGCAGGTTTCCGGCGTGGCGGGAACCCGATGGGATTTGTCCACATAAATAGCCACGGATTTGTGTATGGCGCAGTCCTCTTCAGGCAGATAGGAATAATTTTTATGATCCGGATAGAAGTATTTCAGTTCTCCGCAGAAAACAGGTGCTTTGATCAGTCCAATACTGTCTCTGCCGGAAAAGAAAATGCCGTCTGCCTGCAGGGCAAGGTGCTGCGGGAGAGGGAGCGACAGGCGGAGAGGGACAAGGAGTTCTTTTTGCGTGTTTCCCGCATAGTCTGTACAGGGGGATAACTCCGCCTTTCCCGGTTCCGGTACGGCCCGGGCAATGGCAGGGTAGGCCAGCATGGGCAGGATGGAGAGCATGCCGAGAATATCATCCGAATTGTGCAGGAGCAGGGCCTTTAAAAGCCGTTCATCCCTTTCCCTCCGGTATACCCGATACAGCTCGATCATTTCACCCCCGGTGAAGGGATCCTTCCTGTGATTCCCCAGAAATTCCTCCAGCGTTTTCAGCTTACAGTTGGAGAGCCTGAGCACATTTTTCAGAGGGCTGACCTTTCGGTACAGGTCTGTCTGTTCCATATCCGCCGCAACGCAGTCCAGCCCGTATTTTCTGCACCTTGCCTGAAGGAAGGGCAGATCGAAGGTGGAGCCGTTAAAGTGGATCAGCCGCTCCTTTCCCCCGATACGTTCGGAAAACGCACGGAGGATGGCTACCTCCTCAGACAGATCCTCTGCCAGATACTGGCACAGCACAAAGCGGCCGCCTTCCATGAAAGCGGCGCCGATCAGATAGAGAAAGGCAGACTTTGGGGAGAGCCCCGTGGTTTCTATGTCGAAAAAAACGGCGTCGGAAAGCCCGCCAGCATAGACTGCGGCCTGTTCAGTCAGTTGTGGTAAGATGGGTTCTGTTCTTGTTTTCATAGGGATAATATACCACATTTTTTGCGTTTTCTGTAGTATTTTGGAGAAAATTAAGGTATCATGGTTGCAGGGTGTTTTGACCATCAAGTCAAATCCCACAGAAAATTGATAAGAAAGAGGGGAGCAAATGGTTAAGGCGAAGCTGACATTCATGGGCGGCGTCCATCCTTACGACGGAAAAGCCATGTCGAAAGACAAGCCAATAAAAACGGTCCTTCCTAAAGGGAATCTGGTATATCCGCTGTCACAGCATATCGGCGCTCCGGCAAAGCCCATCGTGAAAAAGGGGGACCGTGTCCTGACCGGTCAGAAGATCGCAGAGGCGGACGGCTATATGTCTGTTCCCATCTTCTGCAGCGTCTCAGGCACGGTGAAGGCCATAGAGCCCAGACGGGTGGTCACTGGCGACAATGTTATGAGCATCGTGGTGGAGAACGACAGACAGTACGAGGAAGTGGAATATTCTCCGGTGAAGCCTCTGGAACGGCTGACCGGGGAAGAAATTTTAAATCTGGTCAAAGAAGGCGGCGTGGTCGGAATGGGCGGCGCGGGTTTTCCCACCCATGTGAAGCTGGCTCCTAAGGATCCGGAAGCGATCGAGTATGTGATCGCAAATTGCGCGGAATGTGAGCCCTATCTGACCTCTGATTACCGGAGGATGCTGGAGGAGCCGGAAAAGCTGATCGACGGGCTGAAGGTGATCCTGTCGCTGTTTCCGGGGGCAAAGGGAATTTTGGCAGTGGAGGACAACAAGCCCGACTGTATCCGTCTCCTGAAGGAAAAGACAGAGGGAGAGGAGCGCATTTCGGTGGTGAAGCTTGCGACCAAATATCCGCAGGGCTCCGAGCGGCAGCTCATCTATGCGGTGACGGGCCGTGCGATCGATTCGTCGCAGCTTCCTGCGGATGCGGGCTGTATCGTGGACAACGTGGATACCATCGTGGCGGTGAACCGGGCGGTGCGGGAAGGAAAGCCCCTGATCACCCGGATCGTCACGGTGACAGGGGATGCGGTGATGGACCCGCAGAATTTTCTCGTCCGGATCGGGACCAGCTATCATGAGCTCATCGATGAAGCGGGCGGTTTTGTCACGGAACCCGCCAGGATCGTCTCCGGAGGGCCCATGATGGGCTTCGGCCTGTTCGATCTGGATGTTCCCACAACGAAAACGGCGTCCGCCCTTCTGTGTCTGTCGCAGGATGAAGTGGGACAGCCTTCTGCCTGCATCAACTGCGGGCGCTGTGTGGAGGCCTGTCCGTCCCGACTGGTGCCGACCCTGCTCGCAAAATACGCGCAGCATTATGATACGGAGGCCTTTTTAAAGAGGGACGGGATGGAATGCTGTGAGTGCGGCTGCTGCAGCTATGTCTGCCCGGCGAAAAGGCAGCTCACCCAGGCGATCAGGTCCATGCGCAGGATGATCCTGGCGGACCGGAAAAAGGCGAAGGGAGGGGATCGGAGATGAGCGAGCTGAGGAAAGTATCACCCAACCCGCATATCCGGGATAAGATGACAACGGATAAGATCATGCTGGCCGTGATCACGGCGCTTCTGCCAACCACTATTTTCGGCATCTGGAATTTCGGTATCCGAGCGGCGCTGATCATTGCGGTCACCATAGCCAGTACGGTGCTGACGGAGCTGATCTATGAGAAGCTGATGAAAAAAGAGGTAACCATCGGAGATCTGTCCGCTGTGGTGACGGGGCTGCTTCTCGCCCTGAACCTGCCGGTGAGCGTACCCTGGTGGATCGGCGTGATCGGCGGCGTGTTCGCCATCCTGGTGGTGAAGATGCTGTTCGGCGGCCTGGGACAGAATTTCATGAACCCTGCGCTGGGAGCCAGATGTTTCCTGCTGATCTCCTTTGCGTCCATTATGACGGATTTTTCCTGCGATGCCTATACGGGGGCTACCCCTTTAGCATCCCTGCGTGCGGGAGAGAATGTGAATGTGTTTGACATGGTGGTCGGCACGGAGGCGGGGACTATCGGAGAAACCTCCATGCTCTGCATCGTACTGGGGGCCTGTCTTCTGATCTGGCTGGAGATCATCGATCTGCGGATCCCGGGGACCTATATCGTTTCCTTTCTGATCTTCATGGCTCTGTTCGGCGGGCATGGGTTGGACCGGTATTACTTGTCGGCACAGCTTGCGGGCGGAGGCCTGATGCTGGGGGCATTCTTCATGGCGACGGATTATGTGACCAGGCCCATCACGAAGAAGGGACAGTACATATACGGTATCTTCCTGGGCGTCATGACGGGGATATTCCGGGTGGTCGGCGCAAGCGCCGAGGGCGTGTCCTACGCGATCATCCTGGGCAATATCCTGACGCCCCTGATCGAGCGCGTGACGCTTCCTAAGGCCTTTGGGAAAGGAGGGGAGCGCGCATGAAAAAAAGCATGCTGAAGGATACTGCCATCCTGTTCGCGATCACCCTGATCTCAGGGCTGATCCTGGGGGCGGTCTACCAGCTCACGAAGGAGCCCATTGCGGAGCAGGAGGAAAAAGCGAAGACTGAGGCGCGCCAGGAGGTGTTTGCCGATGCGGCGTCCTTTGCGGACGCGGGCGGTTTTGACCCGCGGGCAGCGCAGGCTGTGCTGGATACGGGGGGTTTTAGCGGTTGCAGCATCGATGAATGCGCGCAGGCGCTGGATGAGGACGGAAACGCGCTTGGCTGGGTGATCACGGTGACGACCCATGAAGGGTATTCCGGCGATATCCAGTTTACCGTCGGCGTCCGGAACGATGGGACCATGAACGGAATGTCCATCCTTTCCATCTCGGAGACGGCAGGCCTGGGCATGCGGGCGGGAGAGTTCCTGGCTCCCCAGTTTGCGGGAAAGAAGGCGGACAGCTTCGTCTATACGAAGAGCGGCGCTTCGGCGGACAATGAGATCGACGCCATCAGCAGCGCCACCATCACCACCAGTGCCGTGGTGGACGGTGTGAACGCAGGGCTGTATTATTTTCAGACAGAGCTGACGCAGCAGGAAGGAGGAAACGGCGATGAATAGAGTGACAGAACGCCTTTATAACGGCATCATCCGGGAGAATCCCACCTTTGTGCTCACCCTGGGCATGTGTCCCACGCTTGCGGTGACGACATCTGCGGTGAACGGCCTTGGCATGGGCCTTTCCACCACCGTGGTCCTCGCGCTGAGCAACCTGATGATCTCCGCCCTCAGGAAGATCATTCCGGATAAGGTGCGCATCCCGGCATTCATCGTGATCGTGGCAAGCTTTGTCACAGTGGTGCAGCTTCTGCTGCAGGCCTACGTCCCTGCCCTGAACGATTCGCTTGGGATCTACATCCCGCTGATCGTGGTAAATTGCATCATCCTGGGACGCGCGGAAAGCTATGCTTCCAAGAACCCGCCCATCCCCTCCCTGTTCGACGGCATCGGCATGGGACTGGGCTTCTCCCTGGCTCTGACCTGCATCGGCGCGGTGAGGGAACTTCTGGGAAGCGGGACAGTCTTAGGGTTTTCTGTGATGCCTGATTCTTTCGTTCCCATCACCATCTTCGTCATGGCGCCGGGCGCATTTTTCGTTCTGGCCTCGCTGACTGCCCTGCAGAACTGGGTGAAGATCAATGGAGAAAAGAAGGGGAAGGATATGTCCCGCTTTGGTTCCGGCTGCGGCTCCGACTGCTTAAACTGCGGCGAAAAGGGCTGCGCGCAGCGGATATCCGATGAGATCGGCGGACAGACCGGTGCGGGGGCGGAAAATGCCGCAGGTGCCGGAAGAGCAGAAGGGAGGGAAGGATAAATGTTTGCAGAAGCGAAAGACTTGCTCTTACTCCTGATCAGCTCTGCGCTGGTCAGCAACGTGGTCCTGAGCCAGTTCCTCGGGCTGTGTCCTTTTCTGGGCGTGTCTAAAAAGGTGGAGACGGCGGCGGGCATGGGAACGGCTGTGATCTTTGTCATCACGCTTTCCAGCGCGGTGGCCGGCGCGATCTACAAATTCGTGCTCATTCCCCTTGACCTCACCTACCTGCAGACCATCGTGTTCATCCTGGTGATCGCGGCTCTGGTGCAGTTCGTGGAAATGGTGCTGAAAAAATATCTGGTCTCCCTGTATGAGGCGCTGGGCGTTTATCTGCCCCTGATCACCACAAACTGCGCGGTGCTTGGCGTGGCGCTCACCAACGTGCAGGAAGAGTACGGAATCCTTGCCGGAACAGTGAATGGGTTTGCCACCGCTCTTGGCTTTACCATTTCCATCATCATCCTGGCGGGTATCCGGGAGAAGATGGCCTACAATGATATCCCAAAGCCCTTTCAGGGGATGCCAATCGTCATGGTGACAGCGGGGCTGATGGCCATTGCTTTCTGCGGCTTTGCGGGCCTGCTGTGAGAGGAGGCGTGGAGAGCAGATGATTTCAGGAATTTTGACTGCCACCGTCCTGGTGGGCGGTATCGGCCTTTTGATCGGCCTGTTTCTGGGCGGCGCGGCCATCTGGCTGCAGGTCGCGTCTGATGAAAAAGAGGAAGCGGTGCTTGCGCTGCTTCCCGGCAACAACTGCGGCGGCTGCGGCTATCCGGGCTGCGCGGGTCTCGCTGCGGCCATCGCCTCCGGCGAAGCGCCCACAAACGCCTGTCCTGTGGGAGGCGCAGAGGTGGGAAAGAAGATTGCCGATGTCATGGGCGTGGAAGCTGAAGAGAGCGAGCGGATGACAGCCTTCGTCCGGTGCCGGGGTACGAAGGATCAGGTGAAGCTGGATTATGAATATGATGGCCTGGGGGACTGCAGGATGCTTTCCTTTGTCCCGAACGGAGGCCCCGGGGCCTGCGATTTCGGCTGCCTGGGTTACGGAAGCTGCGTGCAGGTATGCCCCTTCGACGCCATCCATGTATATAACGGTGCGGCACAGGTGGACAGGGAAGCCTGCAAGGCATGCGGAAAGTGTATTTCCGTCTGCCCCAGGAACCTGATCACGCTGATCCCTTATTCCGCGAAATATGCGGTGGCCTGCAGCTCACGGGAAAAGGGTCCTGTCACCATGAAGGAATGCGGGGCAGGCTGCATCGGCTGCGGCATCTGTGAAAAGAACTGTCCTGCCGGAGCGATCCGGGTGGAAGATTTCAAGGCATCTATCGATCAGAGCAAATGCACGGGCTGCGGCGTCTGCGCGGAAAAATGTCCGAAAAAGGTGATCGTGGTCCCGTAAGAAGGGATATGCGAAGATCGCGGAAAATGCAGATGGAAAGGCCTGACCGGTGAGGAAGGGCGGAAAGGAGAAATGGGGAAATGATAGGTGTAACCCTGGGAAGCACACAGATCACGGTAAACAGAAACGGCTTCGGCTGTCTGCCAATCCAGAGGATCAGCAAAGAGGAAGCGGTAAAGCTTTTGAGAAAGGCACGGGAAAACGGAATTGATTTTTTTGATACGGCGCGCGCTTATACGGACAGCGAAGAAAAGCTGGGCGAGGCCTTTGGAGGAAACTGGGACGGGATTTTTCTTGCCACCAAGACCGCGTCTAAGACCCCGGAAGGATTCTGGAAGGATCTGGAAACCTCTCTTTCCAGGCTGAAACGGGATCATGTGGATATTTACCAGTTCCATAATCCGGAGTTCTGCCCCAAGCCGGGAGACGGCAGCGGCCTGTATGAGTGCATGCTGGAGGCAAAGAAACAGGGAAAGATCCGCCACATCGGCATCACGAATCACCGCCTTGCCGTCGCTCATGAAGCGATCGACTGCGGCCTGTATGAGACGCTGCAGTTCCCTTTCAGTTATCTTTCCGGGGAAAAGGAGCTTGAACTGGTGGAAAAATGCAGGGCGGCCGATATGGGATTTATTGCCATGAAGGCGCTTTCCGGCGGGCTTTTGAATCATTCGGAAGCCTGTTATGCGTGGTTTTCCCAGTTTTCCAATGTGCTTCCCATCTGGGGCATCCAGAGGGAGAGCGAGCTGGATGAATTTTTGAGCTATATGGGGAATCCTCCGGCGCTGACAGAAGAAATCCAGGAGCTGATCGAAAAGGACAGACAGGAGCTTCAGGGAGAGTTCTGCCGGGGCTGCGGCTACTGCATGCCATGTCCGGCGGGCATTGAGATCAACAACTGCGCGCGGATGTCCCAGATGATCCGCCGTTCCCCTTCCGCCGCTCTTCTGACCCCGGAAGCGCAGAGAAAGATGATGCAGATCGAAAACTGTCTGCACTGCGGACAGTGTAAGAGCAAATGTCCTTACGGATTGGACACTCCGGCGCTCCTGCAGAAGAACCTGCAGGACTACAAAGAGATCCTGGCCGGAAAGGCGTTCTGATTGTCATAACAGCGGAAAAGGCTGTGCTTTTTGTCGGATTTTCCGAAAAAGGCGCGGTCTTTTTTACTGCCTGTACGCATAACATGTCCTCCGGCAGATATATTTTTCCATCCTGTTGTATAAAATATGAAAAGAGTATGAAGAATATTTTACAGAATGATTACAGGACGTAACGGTTTTGAAAGGAAACCGCTTTCGTCCATGACGGATGGAAAGGTGTGTGAAAATAGGATGCCTGTCAGAACGTTGAAAAGAATATCCTCCGGTGCGGATTCTGGTTATCGAAGGTATGCGCTGCTGCTCTTGCTGTCCTCCCTGGCAGCTTTTTCCGCATGGCTCTGTGTCGGAGGGAGCGCATTTAACCGGGCGGCCGCGAGGACGGCAGTACGCGCGTCCCAGATGCAGGAGATCGCGAGCGTCAGGGAGACAAGCCTCAGCGAGGCTGTGGAAACGATCGTTTCCGAAAAGCGCGTGGTGGAATATGAAGTGCTTGAAAAGCGTCCGGCTTATGAGCTGGATGAGGCAGATTATGAAACTCTTCTGCATATCGTGGAAGCGGAAGCGGGGGGAGAAGACGAAAACGGGAAGCTTCTGGTGGCAAATGTGGTGTTAAACCGGGTAGACAGCCCCCTGTTTCCAGATACTGTACAGGAAGTGGTCTATCAGCAGGATTACGGTATCTATCAGTTTTCCCCGGTGAGGGACGGACGCATTGACCGGGTCGTGGTGAGCGACGAGACCAGGCGGGCGGTGAAGCGGGCCGTCTATGGGGAGGACATTTCCCAGGGCGCGCTGTACTTTGCGGCCAGGAGCACGGCGTCAGGAGAGAATATGCAGTGGTTTGACAACAACCTTACCTGGCTGTTCGCCTATGGAGGCCATGAATTTTATGGCTGAGATTGTCCTCTCCTGAAAAACAAAAGTATGCCTGAAACGGAAAATAATGCGGGAAATGATTGCCCTGCAGAAAATAGTGTGCTATACTGAGAGCGGTTTTGCAGGCAGACAGGCGGCGGCCTGAAAAAGGCTCCCGCCAATAAACGGGAAAGGCATGGGAAAGAATGGGACTATTATACAAAAGCACCAGAAGCGGCAGGACGGCATCGGCATCGGAAGCGATCCTGAAGGGACTCTCTGAGGACGGAGGACTGTTTGTCCCGGAGACGATTCCGGCATTGGATAAGGCGCCGGAGGAACTGGGGAAAATGAGCTATCAGGAAGTGGCTTATGAGGTGATGAAGCTGTTTCTTACAGACTTTACGGAGGAGGAATTGAAAAGCTGCATTGCGGGCGCTTATGATGAGAAGTTTGATACGGAGGTCATCGCCCCTCTTGTCGAGGCAGAAGGCGTCTGGTATCTGGAACTGTTCCACGGGAAGACCATCGCCTTTAAGGATATGGCGCTTTCCATTCTGCCTTATCTGATGATAACTGCGGCGAAGAAGAATCATGTGGACCGCGAGATCGTGATCCTGACCGCCACCTCCGGAGATACCGGAAAAGCGGCGATGGCAGGGTTCGCGGACGTGCCTGGAACGAAGATCATCGTCTTTTATCCGAAAAACGGCGTCAGCCCCATCCAGGAAAAGCAGATGCTGACCCAGAAAGGGGACAACGTCTTGGTAGTCGGCATCCATGGCAATTTTGACGATGCCCAGACCGGTGTGAAGAAGCTCTTTTCCGACCGCGGGTTGGAAAAAGAAATGTTGGATGCGGGTTATCAGTTTTCCTCTGCCAATTCCATCAACATCGGCCGTTTGGTCCCGCAGATCGTCTATTATGTTTATGCGTATTCCAGGCTGCTTACGGAAGGACGGATCGGGGACGCAGAGAAGATCAATGTGGTGGTCCCCACCGGCAATTTCGGCAACATCCTCGCGGCCTATTATGCGAAGCAGATGGGGCTTCCTATCGCAAAGCTGATCTGCGCCTCCAATGAAAACAAGGTGCTTTTTGATTTCTTCTCCACAGGAGAATACGATAAGAATAGGGAATTTGTACTGACCAGCTCGCCTTCCATGGACATCCTGATCTCCAGCAACCTGGAGCGGCTGATCTACCACATCTCCGGGGACGATCCGGTAAAAACGGCACAGCTCATGGAAGCGCTTGCCAGAGACGGCCACTATGAGATCACGGAGGGGATGCGTCAGAAGCTTTCCGATTTCTATGGAGGGTATGCCGAGGAGCAGGAGACCTTTGACAAGATCCGTTCTTTGTATGAAGATACGGGCTATGTGATCGACACCCACACGGCAGTGGCGGCGGCGGTCTACGACCGCTACCGGGAAGAAACCGATGACAGGACACCCACCGTGATCGCATCCACGGCAAGCCCCTTTAAATTTGCCAGAAGCGTGATGACAGCCATCGATCCCGGTTATGGAGATGCCGACTGGGATGACTTTTCCCTGGTGGATGAGCTTTCCCGCATCGCCAATGTCAAGGTCCCCGCGGCAGTGGAGGAGATCCGCACCGCGCCCATCCTGCATCATACCGAATGCGGGAAGGATGAAATGGAGGCTGTGGTGAAAAAGTTTCTTGGGATTTAAACGGCGCGAAATAGAGGAACAACGAAAATGAGGTATATCGCATGAGAGATCAGAGCCTTTATGCGATATGCCTTTTTTGTACCCTTTAGAGGGGAAAGGAATCTGGTTGCATTTGGTAATCCTTGGGGCGGCGGCCTGTCAGAGACAGAAAGATCCTTGAAAAGTAATCGGTGGAGGAAAAGCCCAGCAGTTCAGCAATTTCCGTCACCGTATATTGATTGGAACGCAGAAGCCTAAGGGCCATCTCGATCCGGAGCTGGTTGCGATAGCGCACTGGCCCCATCCCTGTCTCGGCAGAGAAAAGAGCGAAAAAACGGGACTGGCTCAGTGAACAGAGCTTTGCCAGTTCTTTTGAACTATAGCTTTGGCTGGGGTCGGCTTCGATCGCGTCTAAGGCCGGACGGATACGGGAGCCGGTTGGCAGGGCTTTTTCCAGCAGCAGGTTAAAAAGCTGGTGAAACGATATAGCAGCCCGGAGTCCGCCGGTTTCAGCATTCGTCCGGAATGCCTCGTCAACAGACCGGATCAGGCCGTTCAGTACATTATCTTGTACCTTAAATGCTGCTGAGGCCAGGTGATAAGGAGTTTCTTCTGACAAGTCAAGGGTGGGAGGGACATGGCTGACCAGCTTGGAGGTGAAGGAAAAATCCAGGGTAAAGTAGTCAATCTGATCCCCGCGCCAATGGGAGCAGGTCGGCATCCCTGCCGGAAGATAGAGAAGCTCACCGGGAGACAGAGAGAAAATCTGGCTGCCGATCTCAAAGGAGGCTTCCCCGGCATTTGCCAGGCAAAGGGCTTCCCTCTGGCGGTTTTGGCAGGAATGAGAGAATGAGCTCAGGTGTTCATAACGGTAGATGGTCAAATGCCGCAGGGAAAACTGGCGGTAAAATCTTTTTTTCATAGCGTTTCATTCTCCTTAGGTCAAATGACTGGCCGGCAGCAGAGCGCGAGAAAGCGTACAGTCGATTTGTTCGGATTTTCAGTAGGTTTATGACTGGATTTTTTTTCATTATATCCCTATAATTGGGGCAAATCAATGTGAAAAGGAGGAGTATTGATGAGTAAGTATTATGAGAGCCCTTTGCCTTCCGGAAAGAACTGGAAGCTGATCTGGAATGATGAATTTGACGGTGATTCGCTGGATATGTCCAAGTGGAGTTTCCGTCATCATCTGTTCCACAAGGAATATCCGGCTTACACGGAGGAAGGGGTAGCGGTCTTTGATGGCTGCCTGCACATTCAGGTAGTAAAAAAGGATGGACGATACTGCAGCGCTCAGCTTCAGACGGGGGAAAATTATCTGGACAGACCCGGCGAAGGGATTTGGCCGATCGCCCCTTTTTCCAAACCAAAATTCCTTCATAAATACGGCTATTATGAATGCCGCTGCCGGCTGCCCAGGCAGAAAGGGTGGTGGGCTGCCTTCTGGCTGCAATCTCCGGTTATCGGCTGCTCTCCAGACCCGAAACAGTCGGGAGTAGAGGTGGATATTATGGAAACTTTCTCTGATTACGGCGTTATCAGCTCTGAGACGGTCTCCAACAACACTCATTGGAGCGGCTACGGAAAAGATCATAAAAGCGGCGGGCTGTTTCCGGTGAAGCTGCAGCCTACAGATGATGGATTCCATGTTTTCGGGGTGGAATGGAGCCGGGATGGATATGTTTTTTACACTGACGGAGTGGAGACTAACCGAATGACAGAAGCGGTTTCTGATGTGGAACAGTTTATTCTTGTGACCACGGAGTGCGATGGCTTCCGCCGGGAGGAACCGGGTCCTACAGAGGATCTTCAAAAATTGGTACTGCCGGATGAATTTACGGTGGATTATGTCCGTGTCTGGGACGAAGCATAGCTCTATCCTCTTTCTCTTCGCCTCTCTTTTAAAACTGAACAAACCAGGAGAATTCTGTTGACATTTCACGCCTGTCACTCTATACTGAAAGAAAACAATAAAAACAACAAATTGTATTTCTATAATTCACATAAAACAACAGTAAAATAACAAAAAAATAATTTTCCAAAATAAATAGCAAAAGAAAAAGGCAGCCATGAAATGAAAAACACGATATTCTCCTGTTTTTCAGTGCCCGTTGAGGGCGGAATGAGAGGTAAACATGGAAAGATTCAACACAAATCCCACAGCAAAATCGGACAGAATCCCACGCCTGGTGGAGAACCTGTACCGGAAGATGCCGGAGATCGAAGCCGATAGGGCCGTGCTTCTGACGGAAAGCTATCAGAAGACAGAGGGCGAGCCCATCATCATGAGAAGGGCAAAGGCTTTCGCGCATATCCTGGCGAATATTCCCATCATCATTCGCGAGGAGGAGCTCATTGTGGGAAGCTCCACGCTGGCACCGAGGGGCTGCCAGACTTTCCCAGAATTTTCCTGGGAATGGCTGGAGGCGGAGTTCGACACCATTGAAAAGCGTTCGGCGGATCCCTTTTATATCTCAGAAGAAACAAAGGCGCGGCTGAGAGAGGTACATAAATACTGGAAGGGTAAGACCAGCAGCGAACTGGCGCTCTCCTTCATGGCTCCGGAGACGGTCAGGGCCATGGACCACAATGTCTTTACGCCGGGCAACTATTTTTACAACGGTGTGGGGCATGTGACCGTACAGTATGACAAAGTGCTGAAGACCGGGCTGTCCGGCATCATCCGGGAAGCGGCGGAGGAGCTTTCCAGGTGCAGCGTGGGGGATGCGGACTATGCTGCGAGGCACTGCTTTCTGGAAGCTGTGATCATGAGCTGTGCGGCGGTGATCGGTTATGCGGAACGTTATGCCTCCCTTGCCAGGCAGGAAGCAGAAAAATGCGCGGACCCCGTAAGGAAGCAGGAGCTTCTCCAGATCGCGGACAACTGCGCGCATGTGCCCAGAGAGGGGGCAAAGAGCTTCGCGCAGGCATGTCAGAGCTTCTGGTTCATCCAGCAGCTTCTGCAGATGGAATCCAGCGGACACTCCATTTCGCCGGGACGTTTTGACCAGTATATGTATCCCTATTATAAAAAGGATCTGGACGAGGGAAAACTCACCAGGGATCAGGCGCAGGAGCTGATCGACTGCATCTGGGTGAAGCTGAATGACCTGAACAAGGCAAGGGATGCGGCAAGCGCCGAGGGATTTGCGGGCTATAGCCTGTTCCAGAACCTGATCGTGGGCGGGCAGGATGAAGACGGCCTGGATGTGACAAACGACCTTTCCTTCATGTGCATCTGGGCATCCCATCATGTATTCCTGCCGCAGCCGTCCCTTTCCATCCGGGTATGGAACCTGACGCCCCATGAGTTGATGATAGAAGCGGCAAAACTGACCCGGACAGGGATCGGGCTTCCCGCCTACTATAACGATGAGGTCATCATCCCGTCTCTCATGAACAGAGGACTGACTCTGGAGGACGCCAGGACCTACAATATCATTGGCTGTGTGGAGCCGCAGAAGGCAGGAAAGACGGAAGGCTGGCACGACGCGGCGTTTTTCAATATGTGCCGCCCGCTGGAGTTCGTTTTCTCCCAGGGAAAGGACAGAGGGGAGCAGGTCGGCCTGGTCACCATGCGCGTGGAAGATATGACCAGCTTCGACGAATTCTTCGACGCCTATAAGCAGCAGATGGAATACTGCATCAGCCTGCTGGTGAACGCGGACAACTCCATCGACACGGCGCATGCGCTGCGCTGCCCTCTGCCCTTCCTATCCTGCATGGTGGACGACTGCCTGAAGCGGGGAAAAACGGTGCAGGAGGGCGGTGCTGTCTACAACTTCACCGGCCCGCAGGGCTTCGGCATCGCTAACGTGGCGGATTCCCTCTATGCGGTGAAGGCCCTGGTGTTTGAGGAAAAGAAGGTGACGCTGGCACAGTACAAAAGGGCGCTCGCGCTGAATTTCGGAAAGGGCTTTGACGCCGCCACTGTCCGGGAAATGACGGAGGATGTGTTAAAGGAGCTGCGGAAGGCGGGACAGACGCCGTCAGAGGCGCAAATCGCGGGGATCGTAAAGGGGATCGCGCAGGCGGAGCTTTCCGAAGAGGACAGGCAGCTCTGTGACAGACTGTACGGGCTGATCGAGGAGGTGCCCAAGTTCGGGAACGATATCGACGAGGTGGACGCCTTTGCCAGGAAAGTGGCATATCTTTACACAAGACCCCTGCAGAAATACAGAAATCCCAGAGGCGGCATGTTCCAGGCCGGCCTGTATCCGGTATCCGCCAACGTGCCGCTGGGCGCGCAGACCGGGGCGACGCCGGACGGAAGGCTGGCGCATACCCCCGTGGCGGACGGTGTGTCCCCTTCGGCGGGAAAGGATGTGCACGGACCGACGGCGACGGCAAATTCCGTTTCCCGTCTGGACCACGGCATCGCCTCCAACGGGACGCTCCTGAACCAGAAGTTCCATCCTTCCGCCCTCAGCGGGGATGCCGGACTGGATAATTTCGTGGCGCTGATCCGCTCCTATTTTGACCAGAAAGGAAGCCACATGCAGTTCAATGTGGTGGACAGGCAGACCCTTCTGGACGCCCAGGAGCATCCGGAAAAATACAGGCATCTGGTCGTTCGCGTGGCGGGCTACAGCGCGCTTTTCACCACGCTTTCGCGCTCCCTGCAGGATGACATCATCCGCAGGACCGAGCAGGGATTCTGATCCCGGTGCAGGACGTATCCGGCCCGTGCATTGGGATGCGGGAAGAAGGGACGAAAAGGCGAGAAAGGGAAAAGAAAGGTGAAACAGACAGATTATCTGGAAACAAAGGGCCGCATCTTTGACATACAGCGCTATTCCATCCATGACGGCACCGGGATACGGACCATCGTATTCCTGAAAGGATGTGTGCTCCGCTGCCGCTGGTGCTGCAACCCGGAGTCCCAGGAATACGCCATACAGACCATGATGGTGGCGGGAAAGCCCAAGACCATAGGGCAGGACGTAACGGTGCGCGAGGTGATGGAGACAGTGGTGCGGGACAGGATCTATTACCGCCGTTCCGGCGGAGGCCTGACGCTTTCTGGCGGGGAAAGCCTCTGCCAGCCGGAATTTGCCGCCGCACTGCTGCGCGCTGCGAAGGAAAGCGGGATCAATACGGCAATGGAAAGCATGGCATGCGCTCCGATGGAAGCGATCGAAAAAGTGCTGGAATGGCTGGATATGTATCTGTGCGATGTGAAGCATATGGACGGGGAAAAGCACCGGGAATTTACCGGAAAGGACAATTCGCTGATGCTGGAAAACATCAAAAAGATCGCCCGGTCGAAAAAGACGCAGCTTGTCATCCGGGTTCCGGTGATCCCCACCTTCAACGACAGTGAAAGGGAGATCACGGATATCGCCCGTTTCGCGGATAGCCTGCCCGGTGTAAAACGCATTCACCTGCTTCCCTACCACAGGCTGGGACAGGATAAGTACGAGGGCCTGGGAAGAGAATACCTGATGAAGGACATTCTCCCTCCCACGGCGGAACACATGGAGATACTGAAGCGCGCCGTGGAGCGCGTAAGCAGCCTGGAATGCCATATCGGAGGTTAACAGGAGAAGAAGTTCTGAGCCAGACAAAGACGCTGGCCAAGAACTTCTAGTGGCTGCGATGCAGCACGCCTCCTGTCGAAGAATGCCCCGTAGGGGCATTCTCCCGACGAGAAACGAAGAGAATTTGCGATGCTTCGGCATGGAGGTAGAGATGAAGTTGGAAGAGATCGGTCAGAGAGAACAGAAGCAGCGCATCGTGCAGGAGCTGGTGCCGGGCAAACAGATCACCCTGGCCCACATCATCGCGAACCCGGACGGGGACCTGTATGAGAAGCTGGGACTGGACCCGCGGGTGGAGCTTTCCCGCGCGGCCATCGGGATCATGACGGTGAGCCCCTCCGAGACTGCCATCATCATGGCGGATATCGCGGTGAAGTCATCGGGCGTGGCCCTCGGCTTCGTGGACCGCTTCAGCGGCTCCCTCATCGTGACGGGGACTGTATCGGAGGTGGAAGCGGCTTCCTCGGCTATCCTTTCCTATGTGGAGGACAAGCTGGGCTATACCGTCTGTGAGATCACCCGGACCTGAGCCATAGCAGATAGATCGGAGTGAAAAGAAATGAGAAAGATCATCCTGATCGGCAGGAGCGGGGCGGGAAAGACCACACTCACACAGGCATTGAAGGGGGAGGAGATCCGGTACCACAAGACCCAGTATGTGAATCATTTTGAAAGCATCATCGACACGCCGGGCGAATATGCACAGACCCATGAACTGGGCTATGCGCTGGCGCTGTATTCCTATGAGGCGGATGTGGTGGGACTGCTTTTGTCTGCGGAAGAACCTTTCAGCCTGTATCCGCCCAACATCACCTGCATGGTAAACCGGGAGGTGGTGGGGATCATCACCCATGTGGATTCCCCTAAGGGAAATCCGGAGCGGGCAGAACGGTGGCTGCGCCTGTCCGGGTGCCGGAAGATCTTCCGAGTGAACTCCCTCACGGGAGAGGGCGTCTCGGACATCCTGGATTACCTGAAGGAAGAAGGAGGATGACTGAAACACAGAAAATGAAAATCCTTTTTGAAGAATTTTGATAAGATCGGACACAGAAACAAATGAAA
>DWYY01000077.1 GCA_019118445.1 Candidatus Eisenbergiella merdipullorum
CAGGACTCTCCTGGTTTACTCTGCCCGCCCGGAAGAATGATCGATCTGCTCATCTATCCGGAGGATGCCCGACTGACCCGCACGGAAAACGCCTTTCTGGAGGCTGTCCGGCAGGCCGCTCCCGCAATGTAGGACGGCAGCCGAAGATTTGTTCCGGAATTCAAAATATCATTCCTAATGCATTCCGGCTTAAGGGGCTGCCCTGCCGCCGGCCGTCCGGCTGCTTCATATTTTTTACAGCTTTGCGCCGCAGGGACCTGCCGGAGCGGCATCATAAGTACGGTCCGTTTTTACATATTCATAGAAGCGGTAGCCTCCAGCCAGATTTTTGCAGGAGAAGCCGTTCTGAGAAAGAATCCTGCAGGCCAGGTAGCTTCTCAGACCGCTCTGGCAGTTGACGTACAGGATTTTTCCCCGGTCCAGTTCCGAAAGACGATTTCTCAGCTCATCCAGCGGAATATTGACGGTGCCCGGGATATGTCCGTTCTGATATTCCCCTTCTGTGCGGACGTCCAGAAGGATCACATCCTTCCTGTCTGAAAGGCCGTCCGCCTCATCCCAGTAATACTGCTCTACCAGACCGCTTCGCACGTTTCCGATCACATAGCCCGCCATATTCACCGGATCCTTTGCTGAAGAATAGGGCGGTGCATAAGCCAGATCCATACAGTTAAGCTCCTCTCCCGTCATTCCCGCACGCATGGCACAGGCAAGAACATCGATCCGTTTATCCACACCGTCAAAGCCTACGATCTGCGCGCCGAGCAGCTTTCCCGTAGAACGCTCAAACAGGGTTTTGATCGTCAGATTCTCCGCTCCGGGATAATAGGTGGCATGGTTTGCGGAAAAGGTGATCACCTTATCGTAGTCCAGTCCCATCGCCTTTGCCTGCTTTTCATTGATTCCTGTGGAGGCCGCGGTCATCTCGAATAGCCTGATGATGGAAGAGCCCTGTGCTCCCTGATAAACGCTGTCCCGTCCGCAGATGTTGTCCGCCGCGATGCGTCCCTGCCGGTTGGCAGGCCCTGCCAGCGCCACCAGCGTCTTCTTTCCGGTGATGAAATGCCGGATTTCCACCGCATCTCCCACCGCATAGATGTCCGGGACAGAAGTCCGCATATGCTCATCGACCACAATGGCACCCTTCTGCCCCAGTGCAAGGCCTGCCTCCCTTGCAAGGCCCGTCTCCGGAAGGACACCTGCCGCCATCAGGACAAAATCGGCCCGAATGCTTTCTTCTTCCGCCTTTGTCTGCTCTGATGTTCCCGGCTGACCGGACTGATTCATCTGTCCGGACTGGCTGCCCGGCTGTCCTTCTGTCCTCTTCATCCGTACCACAAGACCATCCTCTTTTGGGATGAAGCCCGTCACAGTCCGGTTCAGGCGCAGATCCAGCCCCTTTCCTCTCAGGAAGGAATGCACCTGACAGGCCATGTCGTAGTCCAGCGGAGGCAGTACCTGGTCCTCCATCTGGATCAGGGATACTTCGAGCCCTTCTCCCATCAGATTCTCCGCGGTCTCCAGCCCGATGAAACCTCCGCCAACCACAACCGCGCGCTTCGGCTTCTTTTCTTCCAGATAATCCCGGATCGCAAGGGTATCCTCCACCGTCCGCAGGGTCATGATCCGCTTATCGTCCATTCCGGGAAGTCCCGGACGGATCGCCTTTGCGCCGAGAGAAAGAAGCAGCTTATCATAGCTTTCCGTATATTCTTCCCCTGTTTCCAGATTCCGGACCCGCACGGTTTTCTCCTTCGGATCGATGGAAACCGCTTCGTTTTTTACCCGCACATCAACACGGAAGCGGCCTCCGAAGCTTTCCGGCGTCTGCACCGAAAGCGCGCTCTTTTCTCTGATCACGCCGCCGATATAGTAGGGCAGGCCGCAGTTTGCATAGGAAATGTAGCCGCTCCTTTCCAGCAGGATGATTTCCGCGTTTTCGTCCAGACGGCGCAGGCGGGCCGCCGCGGAGGCACCTCCCGCCACTCCCCCGATGATAATTACCTTCATTTCTACCTCCATTATTGCCGCCTTCGGCGGCATGTTTCTCTTTATTCCAGTCTGCCGCGGTATTCCGCGATTCCGCCGATATTTTCCGCCTCATAGCCCATTTCCCTAAGCTGTGCACAGGCCGCCCGGCTCCTCATGCCGCTCTGGCAGTATACAAACAGCGGAACCTTCTTTTCGATCCGGATCTCATTCAGCCGATCCAGCGGCAGATTCACGCTGCCAGGGATATGACCGCCGGCATATTCTGCGGCGGTTCTCACATCCAGAAGCACGGCCCCCGGCGTTTCCTGGCTGCGCTTCACGCCTTCATTGATATCCGTTTTCTTTCCAAACATCTGAAAAATACTCATCCGACCATTTCCTCCAGCGCTCTCTTAGGCTTCACACCCACAGATGTGGCGGCCACCTGGCCGTTCCGGAAAACCAGCAGGGTGGGAATTCCCATCACCCGGTATTTTTCCGCAAGCTCCGGGTTCTCATCCACGTTGATCTTTCCCACCGTGAGCTCCGGATGCTCCTTTGCAAGCTGTTCGATAATGGGTGAAAACATTCTGCAGGGGCCGCACCAGTCCGCCCAGAAGTCCACCACCGCAGTTCCCTGGGCCTTCAGAATTTTTTCTTCAAAATTTTTGCCATCGATTTTTAATACTGCCATATCTACCTCTTTTCCTGCGGCCATGGGCCGCATTTTCAACAGCAGG
Organism: Candidatus Eisenbergiella merdipullorum; assembly: GCA_019118445.1. Lineage (GTDB taxonomy): Bacteria > Bacillota > Clostridia > Lachnospirales > Lachnospiraceae > Eisenbergiella > Eisenbergiella merdipullorum. Next base: position 2,712 of record DWYY01000077.1, read on the forward strand.
AATACGGACCACCGTTTTCCGCGTTTTCAAGTTTCGGTCTGTTTTCTGTTGATGGAGGAAGTATAACAGGAAACGGCAGCCTTTTCCGTGACTTTGTCACATAAGGCTGCCTTCTGCCAGCCGGGCCAGCTCTTCCCTATCGGTCAGCGTGATGCTGCCCCGGTTCAGCTCTACCAGCCCCTCCTTCTGAAAATGCTTCAGCATGCGGCTGACCACCTCACGGGCGCTGCCGAGATGGCCGCTGATCTGTTCATGGGTCAGCTCCAGCCTGTTCTGGCCCGTGCGGTCGGCCTCCTCCAGGAGAAACGCGGCAAGACGGCTGTCCAGCTTTTTGTTCATCACCTGATCCATCAGCCACATCACATCCGAAAAGCGGCTGGCCATCAGGCGGCTGGTGTATTCCATGACCGGGAGTGAGGTTTCCATCAGCCGCCGGTAAATCTCCGCCGGAATGTGGTACACTTCCGTTTCTTCCGCCGCTGAAACCATTACGTCAAAACGGATATCCTGAAAAATGCAGGAGGCGGAAAACAGACAGACGTCCCGTTCCAGCAGCCGGTACAGAGTCAGTTCCTTTCCATCCTCCGATACCGTAAAAACCCGAAGCAGACCTTCCGCCACGGCGATGAGGCCCACACAGTCCTCCTGCCCCGCATGCAGAAGCCTTCCCTTCTCAAATTTCCTTTTCACCACATTTTTTTCCAGCGTGTTCCTCTGTTCTTCCGTCAGCGCTTCCCAGAATGGGAAGCAGTCTCTGAGCTGTACCATATTTTTCCCCGTTTTCCTTACTTCTGCCATCTCTGCGCTTATTCCGCACAGGCTTCCTTTTCATCCAGTTCATCCTGAAAAGGCGCCGCCAACGCTCCGGCCTTCCGCCGGGGCTGTCGGCAGCGCCTTTTAACCCCTGAATCTCTTTCAGCTTCTCTGATTCAGTTTTCATGCTTCTGCGGAAAAAAGCTCCGGCAGAAGCCGCGTTTCCACAATCCGGGCAGCGGTTCTGACAAGGCCGCTGCAGGGCCTCATTGCGTAATATTCCGGCGTCCGTTCCTGCGGTTTCACGCTTTCCTCCCGTTCCACACCCTCCGGCAGGCCGAGGAGCTCCCGGCACAGGATGGAGCCGTGTTCCGCCTTCAGCTCATCGCTCATGCGGCGTACCAGCGCGTAGGCCTCCGCCTTTCCCTCCAGATCCTCCGGATCGGTAAAGCCCTTCTTCAGGCCAGAAAGCATCGCCATCGCGGAAACGGTTCCGCAGACCTCGCGCATTCTTCCGACTCCCGCGCTTAAAGGGCCCGAAAGCTTCAGCGCCGTTTCCCGGTCCATTCCAAACAGGTCCGCATAGGTGGTAAAAACGGACTGGGCACAGGCATAGCCGGATTCAAACATGTTTACCGCATCCTGAATTCTGCTTTTCATCGTCCTATTTGTTCCTGCCGCAGCACTTCTTATACTTCTTGCCGCTTCCGCAGGGGCAGGGATCATTGGGATAAATCTTCTTCTCCTTCACGATGGTGGTGGAGGATTTCTGCTCCTTATAAAGAGCCTTTCTCGTCTCCTCGTCGAAGATATCGTTCCACTCCTCCAGGTTGTACAGCCAGTCCGCTCCGGCGGCAACCATGTTTTTGTACAGGCGCTCCTTGTCAAAGCCCAGATTCACCTGCGTATCCTCCTCCATCTCCTCGATGGGATTGGCCTCCACCAGGCTCTCATCAATGCCATCCAGAAAGCCCGTCATGGTCATGATGTCAACGCCGTATTTGTCAGCCAGCTCCTTTACGGTGCCGCGGACCACCTCGTCCGGATTCTTCAGAAGCTGCGCGTAAATCTCCTTTTCCTTTTGAAAATAGGAAGCCCACAGCCTCTGAAGGTCGCCCTTATTGGCTTTCTCCGAATAAGCCATCGCTCTCCACTGTTCCA
>DWYY01000078.1 GCA_019118445.1 Candidatus Eisenbergiella merdipullorum
AGCAATAAAAATATTTTTAAATACTGATCCCAGAGAGAAGGCTGTCCTGGAAACACCTTCTCAGTTTGGGATCATTATAATACATCATTTTCGTGCCCCATCCTCCGGAAACATAACGATCACCGTAAAGCTGTCGCCCGCCGTCTCCACATGGAAGTCTCCACCACAGGCTTCAGTAAAGCTTTTTGCAATGGAGAGGCCAAGCCCGCTGCCGCCGTCCGTCCGGCTTTCATCTCCGCGCACAAACCGTTCCGTGAAATCCTTTCCCTCCTTCAGCTCTTCCTTCGAGGTATTCTGGATTCTCACCTCCACCCTTCCATCTTCTTTTTTCAGAGTCAGGAAAATACGGGAGCCCTCCAGGGAATATTTCAGCGCGTTCTCGATCAGATTGGCAAATACCCGATACATCCGCTGGCCGTCCGCAAGGACCATGACTTCCTCCTCCGGAAGATTGACCCGCAGCTGAAAGCTGGTCTCTTCTATGGTATCCTTCCGGTCCGCCAGCGTCTGGCGCAGAAGCTTTCCCAGATCCAGCCGTTCCATTTTCAGCGGAAGCTGCCCGGAAGCCGCCCTGCTGATTTCAAACACGTCCTGGACGATTTCCCGAAGGCGCTCCGATTTTGCGGACAGGACTTTCACATAATCCCTAAGCTCCTCCGGAAGATTCTCCGCCTGCTTCAAGAGATCCACATAGCTGATGATGGAGGTGAGGGGCGTTTTGATGTCATGGGACACATTGGTGACCAGCTCCACCTTCATCCGCTCACTTTTCAGCCGTTCCTCCACCGCCGTTTCCAGTCCGTCTGAAAGCTCCGCCACTCTCTGCACCAGGTCGGCAAGCTCCGGATCGGCTGGCTGGCTGTCCGCATCGGGCTGGCCGCCTCTGCAGATCTGTCGGATGCAGTCGTCTGCCGCCCTGAGATTTGCCGCCATCCTTTTCTGGCTTTTGGCGGAGAAAAAGAGGATTCCGATCAGGGCTGCGGCGTCCACGGCAAGAAGAATCATGAAAAGAACCGCCCACTGCTCTCTGTCCCTCAGGCAACAGATGATACCCAAAAGCAGCACAGGTACCGCCAGAGAAAGAAGAAACGGCCTGTTAAGCTGCCGCTCCATCCTCTCCCCGATGCCAGGTCCCCCTTCTTTTACCTGAAGGAACCGGATCAGCCGGCAAAGGAAGCTGCTCTCAAACAGTTTTCTGCCAAAGCGCACGTCCGTTACAGCCAGCCAGAGCGCCCAGAGTGCAGCCAGAACAAAGACAGCGTCTCCGATTCCATCCCCGCCTCCGCTTCTCCAGTACAGAACCTCCAGCCAGATGAGACAGCCCAAAGCGGCAAGGCGCAGTTCTCCTGGCACCTTTCCCAGAAAGGCGCCAATGGCCGTCCGGGCCTCCCTTCTGCTTTTTCTCCACATAAAGGCCGGTATCAGACAGAGCACCGCCGCGGCCAGCGCTGCGCAGTATCCAAGGATATAGCCCCTGTTCCACTGGAAATTCTGCCAGATATAATAGAGTGTGCCACTGTATGTTCCATCTTCTTGTATATACTGTACGGGTACCGCACGGACCGCCAGGGTAATCTCGCTCTTCTTCCAGTCATCCGGGAGCCGGTAATTTTCATAACCCGGTATTCTCCAATGAGCTCCGTCGGCGGTATAAACTCCGTCCCCGTAAACGTCCTGCTCCACGCCGTCCATCAGAATGACGGCCTTTTCCCCGTCGAATTTCAACAGGAAATCATACTGCGGGGGCAGCTCGTTTCCGGATCCTCCAATCACCTGTCCGTCCAGATTATCATACAGAACCTCTCCGTCCTGCTTCAGTTCAAACAGGATATTTTTGTCGGACCGGTGCTGCTCCAGAAACAGCTCCGCCAACCGTTTGATTTCCTCCGGGGTCCATTCCCGCTCTGATTCTTCCGCTGTTCCATCTCCAGCTATCACCGTTGCCGACACAACCGAGGTCCATTCGCCGAAATCTTCAACCAGACTTTCTTCCGCAGATGAAGCTCCTTCCTCCGCGGATGACGTCTCCTGTGCCGCATCTTCCAGCATCACCGTCGTTTCCACGGCCGCTCCCGAATACAGGACGGGCTGCCCCGCGCCGATCCGGATCAGGCTGTCCAGCATCTCCTCCACCTCGCCGCGAAACCACGCGCTCTGTTCATAGGAGCCTTCCGGATCCGCAGCCGCAGCGGCTTCCTGCAGCCCGCCGCAGACACGGACCGGATTTGCCGCCGCGCAGACAGCCAGAGTGGAAACGCCCAGCGCCCAGCCAAACATGCTTATTACTTTTTTACTTCTTTTCCATTTTGTATCCAATTCCCCATACCACCTTTATATATTCCGGTTCCCTGGAGTTGATCTCGATTTTTTCCCGGATGCGACGAATGTGCACCATCACCGTATTTTCCGGAGAAAAGGCTTCCTCTCCCCAGACGCGGCTGTAAATCTCTTCTGCGGGAAAGACCCGGCCCGGATTTTCCATGAACAGCTCCATGATTTTTGTTTCCGTGGCCGTCAGCTTCACCGGCTCACCATCCACATACAGAGTCTTTTCCTGCCTGCTGTAGGACAGCCTTCCGTTTTCCAGCCTGCCTTCCCGCGCCTGCTCGTGAATGCTTCCCAGGCTCATATACCTGCGCAGATGACTTCTGACCCGCGCCACCAGTTCCTGAGGCAGATAGGGCTTGGCAATATAGTCGTCCGCTCCCATGGACAGGCCGAGGATCTTATCCGTTTCTTCTCCCTTGGCGCTGAGAACAATCACAGGAAGGTTCTTCTGTTCCCTGATTTTCATCAGCGCGGAAAGCCCGTCCAGCTTCGGCATCATGATATCCATCAGGATCAGATGCACCTCGCGGCTCATTAAAACGTCCAGCGCCTGCAGCCCGTCATACGCCCTGCATACCTGATATCCCTCCTTTTCCAGCAAAATGGCGATCGCCTTCACAATCTCTCTGTCGTCATCCACGACAAGCACACATTCGTTCATATCATCCTCTTTTCAGGCTTATTTTCCACACAAGCCGCTTTTCTCTCCAGTTTTCCGCTTTACGGGTACAGCTTACTCCCCTTCTCTTACAGATCGGCGCATCAAATTCTTACGGTTTTCTTACAACTGCAGGGAGGAAGCGCTCCTCCCCTGCTGTCACCGGCTTTCTGAAGAGCAGCAGCAACAACCTATTTTACCTCAGACGGCAAAATACGGGAAGCGTTGACGGCGAAATCATACCGTGATATATTCTTTCTATTTAGAATTAGAATCCGGAGAACGGCCTGCGCCGTCCTTTCATACTTTTAATGCCGCTTGTCAGCGGCGGTAGGAGAAAGATTGGAACAGCTGTTAAGATTTGAAAAGGATTATTCACCCATGTTCCGCGATTCGGACGCGGAGGGTCTCATAGGCATGCGCGCCTATCTGTATTATTTTCAGGACATGTCAACCGAGCATCTCTACCATATGGGAAAGGGGAATGATTCTCTTCCGGAAAAATACGGGGCCGCGTGAATCTATACCAAATATAAGATGCAGGTTTTCAGGCGGGTGGATTATTCCAGGCCGCTTCATCTGGAAACCTGGATCGAGAAACAGAATAAAATGAGAATCTGGCAGGATCTGAGAATTTCTGCCGGACAGGAGGTCTGCGCACTGGGAAGGCTAGAAAGCTTCATCTTTCATCTGAAGGAAATCGAGCTGCATTTTCTGGCCCAGAGCTTTTATCACGATGAAATCCGGATGTACCGGAAGGAGGACGGCAATTCCTGGCTGGCATCCGCGTAAAGCCGGACGGCACAGCCGTCCTTCCCGGCAGGATGACTTTCTGACGGCAGGGAAGCCGGCCGAATCTCATCTGATCAGACCGATTTCCTCCAGCGGCCCTTCAAACTCGGTCATGTCCGTTTCCATCTCATAATACTCTCCCGGAGGGGTTTCCCAGCCCATCCGCTCGGCGGCAATGGAGCATGCTCCGACGAGTGCCAGAATGAGATAAACTGCCAGGCAGACCGCGGCAGTTCTGTAAAATTCCGCATCAGACCGGCCTGCTCCTGTTGCTCTGTTTCCGATTTTTCCGCTGATACCGTTCATAAAAACTCCTGTTCCCGTTTCCTTCCGGATACCTTTCTTTCCTTTATTGTATCCATTTTTCCGAGAACGGATAGCAGACCGGTGTAATTTTTTTGTAAAATCTAGCGGCGGCTTCCGAACGGAAACCGCTGCACAGAAATTGGTCAATCCACGATGCTGTCACCCTTAAACGCTATGATGAGCGCGCCGATCAGGATGCAGAAGTCAGAAATGTTAAAAATGATCTGCCGCAGGGGCTTCCATTTCACGTTAAGGCTGAAATAATCCACCACATATTTCCTTTTCAGGCGGTCATAGGTATTGCTCCATGCGCCGCCAAGCAACAGGGAAAGCCCGGTTTTCAGGGCGGCGCAGCCGTGCT
>DWYY01000079.1 GCA_019118445.1 Candidatus Eisenbergiella merdipullorum
GGTTTCTGCGTGGGCATTATGTGGCCCGGTACGATCAGCCTTTCTTCTCAAAAGTGTCCGCAGGGCGGCACCGCCATGTTCGCTTTTCTGGCTTTAGCAGGGGATTTCGGCGGTACAGTAAGCCCGGCAATAGTAGGAAGTTTCGCAGAACTGGCTGGCGGCAGTCTTAAAATCGGGCTGCTCGCTGCCACCGTTTTCCCAATCCTTCTAGTGGTTGGTTTGCTTGTTTTGAACCTAAGGATGAAATGTTCCATTCGAAAGTGACTGGAAATCTGAAGCGGAGGCATGGGTCTTTGCGGGAGCCGGAATTTTCCATAGTCCGGCTCCCTGCTTTCTACAGATAGGATTTCATTTTCTGGCACAGCTTTTCTTCAATTGAGATCAGCCGTCCGCAGATCTCCCTGGATGCGTGATCCGCACCCCGGTACTGATTCAGATAGCGGTTCAGGGACTTGGTTCCCATATTACAGCCGTCTGTGATCAGGTCGGCCACTGTCGCGTCACTGTCGTCCATACTCATTTTCACGTTTGTCTTGATCCAGGACATACCCTTTGCCATGGCCGCAGGCTCCTTTTCCTGTGATCCATAGCTCTCCAGCAGCGTGGAAATTTCATTTTCCAGCTTCTCATGGTGTTCCCTGCTCTCCTGCAGCACCTGCTTCATTCCGGGACCGGAAACCTTCTCCAGCACCTCATCGATGGACGATACCGCCATCTTCGCTCCGGCGTCGCATTCCCGGAGCAGCCTGACACTGTCCGTTTCATTCATTTTCAGCCACCTCCGTTCTGAAGCGCCCTGCGCCTCTTTCCTTCCGCGGCCCGCCCATAGCTGGATGCGGAGCCGCACCTTCTGTCTGCTTTCTTATTTTGTCCCGGTTCCTGCTGAAAATATTCTGTTTTTTCAATGCGTATTCCTTTCAGAGCCCTGCAGCTCTTTCCGTCATCTGCAAGGCCGTCCCAGGGGTAGAAAACTGCCGCCTCAGATCAGTCCGCACAGATAGGCGTAGGCATTCATGATGGTGAGCTGCGATTTTCCCGCGATAAAATAAAAATCAAGCATCCTCTCTCCCTCTGCGCACAGGCAGGCGCCATAAAGGGGGATATCGCAGCTTATCACCGGATTTTTTGACGCGATCAGCATGCCATAGCCGTTTTCCGACAAAAGGAGGGGAAGTTCTGCGCCGCCATGGGAAATATAACGGGCAGAGCCGTTCAGGGGAATCCCCTTTTCTCCGCGCACGCCAGGCGCATACAGCTTCTCTCCTTTTGTCCGGTCCAGATACAGCCAGGAACGCGCCAGCGCGCCGCCATCCTCGATCAGCCTGCAGTCTTTGCCGCGTTCTGCAAGCAGCGGCTTTTTCTCTCCCGTCAGATATCGGATGGCCCCGGAAGCCTTGTCCACCTGCAGGCACAGCTCCTTTCCGGAAAACTCCACCGCCGTCCTGGTATCCCTCAGCTTCCAGCCTTTCTCCATCCGGTTTACAGCAATGCCCGGACAGACGCTCTGCGTCATTTGAGAGCCCTTCACAAAGGTCACCCGCACAATTGCGCTTCCCACAGGACAGAGCCGCAGCACACCGTAACGGCTCTGCAGATACAGGCCGTCCGCATTCATGGCGCTCCAGCGCACTGCCAGGTCCGTCCTGGGACGTCCCGCGGGACGGAGATGATCCGCGGAGGGCATATCCCCGAAGGCGGGAACTCCTGCGGAGGGACAGCCTGCCGCGGCATTCCGTCCTGCTCCGGCTGACTGTCCGGCTGTTCTGACGCCCCGCTTCGCCGCTTCAGCATAGGATTCATAAGGCTTTCTCACAGGAACCTGGGAAGCGGCGGCTGCCGGACGGCGGATGGCTGCGGACGGCCGCTCCCGCCGCGCCGCGGGCGGCTGTTCTTTCTGCGCCGCGAGCGATCGTCCCGGCTGAGCCGCGGATGGGCGTTCTTTCTGCGCCGCGGGCAGCTGTTCCTGCTCCGGGATTTTGTTTCTCACAATGGAGATCCGCTTTTTATTCTGCAAAGATTCGGGCGGAACCGTGGGCGAAACCGGGACCGGATCCGCGATCAGACCGGTCAGATCGCCTTCATACAGCACGCACAGCTCATGTAGGGCGCGGGTGGCCGCCACATAGAGAAGCTTCGCGTTTCCATCATCTGACGGATATTCCTGTCTGGTGGGATCCAGGATCAGCACCGCGTCAAACTCCAGGCCCTTGGTGAACTCCACGGGGAGCACCATGACACCGCTTTGGAAGACCGCTTTCTCCAGATCGCTCTCCGCCACGGGCATCAGGTTTCTAAGCTCCCCGGCGGTCCGTGAGGCTTCTTCCCGGTTCCGGCATATGACGGCAATGGTGTCAAAGCCCTTCTCCTGCCAGCCCTGGCAGATTTCCGTGCATTTTCGGATCAGACCGCTCCGGTTTTCCGTCTTCAGGACCCGCACCGGATCCCCGTGGCGGATGATAGGTTCTGCCGAATAGGGAGTAAAGCTTCCATGCTCCAGGATGCGGGCGGCAAATTCGGAGATTTCCACCGTGTTCCGGTAGCTTTTTTTCAGGATGCCGAAATAATCCCTGTCGCCGGAAAGCAGCAGGCTTTTCAGCTCTTCCCAGTCATTCAGGCCGTAACCGAAATGGATATTCTGGGATACGTCCCCCATGATGGTATAGGTGCATTCCCGGATGCAGGAGTCCAGCACCCGGTATACGAGCATGCCGAAATCCTGTGCTTCGTCGATGACCACATGGTGGGCCTCGCTGATCACTTCCGTCTCCTTGATCCTCCGATACAGATAGGCCAGCGCCGCCAGGTCATAGACGTCAAATTCCCGGTCCGGGATCTGCACGTTTACACCCTTTTCCCTCTGCTGTTCCAAAAATTCCCGGTACAGATCGTAAATGGAGCGCTTCCACACCTTTTTCCCATACCTTCCCCGATAGGCTTTCAGGATAGCCTTCCTTTCCTTCTCCGTATATTTGACGCCTTTTCCCAGGAACTCCTCTTTGATCTTGATCTCCAGACGCTCGTTGAGCATATTGATCTTGCTCTGCACAGAAATAGAAGGATTCTGCCGGATATACCTTTCCACCGCGTCCCGGCTCATCAGCTCCACCGCCTCCCCCGGCGCAGGCGGTTTTCCTCCGGTCTCGTCAAATACGCCGGTCTTTCCGTCCTTAAAGCCTTCCACGAACTGTTTCGGATTCAGGTAAATGCTCCCCCTGGGGATCACCTCCCATTCCAGGGCGCCGCAGAAGGCGTCCAGCGCCTCAAACCACTCGCTCGTTCCCCGCTCCCAGCCGGCCCTGTCCACCTGGTCCGCAGGCCGTATCCGGTATTTTTCCCCGTCCCAGTCCTCGTACAGAAGCCGCACGAAAAGCTGTTCCATGGTCATCTGACGCACGCCGTATACGTCCAGATCAGGAAGCACTCCGGTAATGTACTCCAGCAGGATCCGGTTGCTCCCCACGATATAGAAATCCTCCGGCCTGAACCGCTCCTGATAATTGTAGAGGATATAGGAGATCCGGTGCATGGCCACTGTTGTTTTTCCCGACCCGGCCACCCCCTGTACGATCATGTTGTGGTAGGGAGAACGGCGGATGATATCATTCTGCTCCTTCTGGATGGTCGCAATGATTTCTCCCAAGACGGCCTGTTTGTTTTTTGCCAGATACTTCGTCAGCAGATCGTCATTGGTCACCACTTCAGAATCATAAAAATCCAAAAGCTTTCCATCCTCGATCTCATAGGTCCGCTTTCCCTTCAGGTCGATCTTCACCCTTCCGCCGCCCGGCACCGGATAGCTGCATTTTCCCAGCCCGTTTTCATAATAGGCATTCGCAACGGGCGCGCGCCAGTCTACCACTACCCAGTGAGTGGCGTCCTTTGAGATGCCGCCCTTCCCGATATACAGAGTTTCCTGCTTTTTCAGCGAGTAATCCTGAAAAACGATCCTTCCGAAATAGGGTTTTTTCAGCGCCCGTTCATTCCGCTCCAGCGCCCGTTTCATGTGGTCGTGAAGGGTGATGGTGTTGTTCAGGATGGTGAGCACTTCCACGTCGTTATCATGAAAATGCTCCAGCATCTCGTCGATGTCACCTTTCATCCGGGACACTTCCGCGCTGTAGGTTTCCACGTTTGCGCGCACCACTGCAAGCGTTTCCTCCAGATGCGCTTCTTCCTTCCGGCGTTCCTGACCGGCTTTCTTCGATTCCAAATCCATATTTCCCTCCATTTCGGAGCTCCATTCGGAGCATCATCGATCGCCGCAGGCCGTCCACGGCTGTCCGTGAGACCCCTGCATTGTTTTCCTTTTCAAGACCGGCACGCGTCTTTTGTCTTTCTTTACTGTTACTATTCACAGCCCCTCCGCCCGCATGCGCAAAACCAGCCAGCTTCGCTGTCTGTCGCTGCTGCCGCAGCTTTCTGTTTTGCTTATTTGGGTGGAGTGACTGATTCCAGTCTGGCAGATCAACGCTTTGCCCTGCTCACATGCAAGCATGACGCAGTGCAATCTTTGATCTGCCAGGCTGTGAATAGTAACTCTTTACTATTCATTTTAGCGGGGAGAGGAAAAATTACTAGACTTTTCTTTTCGGATATGCTAGAATACATCATAAAGTGTGGGAAAAAACAGGACTGCCGCATGAAGCGGCAGTCCTGTTTCGCTTTTCATTAACGAAGGTGTCAATCTTAATACGCGATCATATCCTGGTCCAGCTGGGAGATGGCGTCGCTTGTGAGCCCATAATATCCCTCGCTGTCTTTTTCCACCTTCACGATGATGGATTTCTGTTCCAGCCATCCCAGCTTAGGCATGTTGCCATTGATCACATCCACGACAACCTCAGCAAGCGCATCATTGATGGACTGATCATCCGGATAATCCTCCGGATCAGCCGTTTCGATGAACTCATCCACCGCCGCGCTGATATCCTCTTCACTGTTCACGATCACATCTATGGGATCGATCAACACCTCCACATTATAATCGTCGCCGTTTTTCACCGCTTCCTGCACCTCAAACTTCGACTGCTGATAGATCGTCTTGTACATATCCACGATCTGCTGGTATACCTCATCGGAAACCCCGCCGATCCCGTAATACTGTAAAAAGAAATCCGCCTCTACCTCGATCCCCTGTTCATACTCGTCAGCCGCTTCTTCCTTCGTGATATCCACCATTTCGCAGTATTCTGCCGAATCTCCCAGATAGATATTTTTCAGCACGCCACGCACATACTTGGTGGCGTCAAAGCCTCCCACACATCCTGCCAGCATGAGAACCGCCGCCAGCATGAAAATAACCGCCGCCTTCTTTTTCATATCGTGTTTCCCTCCGTCTGCAAAAACTTGTGTCTTTTTCAGCATACAGGAAGAGGGCAGCGCTGTCAATCTCGTTCGGAGGATTCAGATATTATTAAGAAACAGTCCGGTCCTGTACCTTTTCCAATGCTCTCCTCGCCAGATATCTGGACAGATTAAACGTTCTGACTCCGCTCTCCTCCGCTCGTTCTTCCATCCGGGTAAAGTAGCGTTTCATGGAATCCGTCTGGTTACAGAGGAACTTATAATTTTCCTCCGACGCGAGTACCGGGACCGCATCCGCGGAGAGCCCGGACAGATAAAGGAAATCCTCATAAAATTCCTCTCTCTGTTCCGCCGTAAGCTCCATGCCGCTCTCCCGGTCCACATATTCCATGTCATACCGGGCGATCCAGTAATCCGGCTTCGCAAAAGCAAGGACGATATAAAAGACCGTCACAACTGCCGTCAGATACCGAAACAGCGGGAAACCGGCCCGGAAGATGTTGCACAGGATCCCCGCCAGCATCACGGCGATCACCGCGAGCGCCCAGAGGACGAGCACGCGCAGGAAGGTCAGGCGGTAAGCGCCGATATACAAGAGCATCCGGTAGGCGCTGGACGCCACCATACAATAGGTACACAGTGAGATCACCGTAAGGATCCCCTTCAGCACCCTGCTTTCCCAGAAGAAGGAAAGACAGACCAGCACGATCGCCAGATTGATCACACAGACCGCGAGAAGCTGAAAAAAACCCTGCCTGGCGTAGGATGCATAGGACTGGCCGTCCGGCAGCCCCGATTTTCGCAGGAACAGGTAGACGATCTGGATCCCGCAGAAGATCAGGTAGACGAATGCCAGCACGGAAGTGATGGTGATCGCGAGCACCGGCTCCTGATCCCGCTTCTCCACACATTCCTCCTTTATCACTCTCCGGTTCAGCATGGCGATAAAGCTGTAGGAGGCAAAAAACATGGTCACGATCATAAAGCAGACCATAAAGATATCAATGGGCTCCACGTAATCAAACAAATGGATGAAAAGTTCTCTGAAAACCAGGTCCGCGCTGGCAAGCAGCGCCAGGATGATGACCAGCAGCGGACAGAGGATCAGGATCCCCAGCAGCACATACCGGCTTTTTGCGCCCTTTCCGTTTTTTCCCTGCACCTTCAGCCAGGCATTCCCGTCGCCCACCGGACAGGCGAGAGACGCGATGGTTTCCAGGAAGCCCTGCCCGAGGGAAAGCAGATATTTTGAAAGGTTCCACCTGCTGTCGTCCAGATATTGGTGCAGCATCATGCTGACCGACAGCAGGAAAATGCCCGCCTTTGTGATGTTGTTGATGACGACATTGTCCGTCAGAAAAATGCTGACGCCAAGAAGCAGGATGCTGACCAGATAGAATATACTGTCTTTTTTCCATGGAACCCCTGACCTTCTGGTACATAAGTAAAAATAAACAAGGGTTCCTGCCACGAAAAAAGGCCAGGTGATCCCCGATGCGTTCCGATATAGGCAGAACGCGTAGAAAAGAGCGTACAAGGCGCTCGCGCCGCCGAAAAAAGCGTAGTTCTTCCGCATGAAGATCCGGTGTTCATCCGCCTGAACAGGCGCCTGATCCAATTTCTGTTCCATATATTCCTTCCTTTCCTAAGCGATTTACGCCGGACGGGCAGCCGTCATCAGCGTTTTCCCTCTTCCTCATCGTCTTCCACATACTGCAGGATATCCCCTGGCTGACAGTCCAGCGCCTTACATATCGCGTTCAATGTGGACAGCCGCACCGCTTTTGCCTTGTTATTCTTGAGGATCGACAGATTGGCGAGCGTGATATCCACTTCTCCGGCAAGCTCCGTCAGCCCCTTTTTCCTCTTCGCCATCATCACGTCAAGATTGATCACGATCGACATGCTTCACCTCCTATATGGTCAGATCATTTTCCAACTTGTATGCCACCGCCCTGTCAAAAACCTGGCTGAGCACCTTGCTGAACAGACCTGCTATCAGAAAGACCAGGATAATGATCATGACCGCCGGGGTCAGATACAAAAACATCCTGCCCGCCGTCACCAGGGAGATCAGAAAGCTGTAGGTCCCCATCCGGTTCAGGCTCTTCACATTGGCTTCCACGAAACAGTCATTCGCCAGGACTGTCCGGAACATGCGCCTAAGCTCATACAGGATCAGCTCTGCCAGAACGCCGGATATCGCGAACAGCACGATGAGCTGTACATAATACTGGGCGAAATATGAATTGATGTACCCATAGATCCTGACGGAAAACGGCAGGGTCACGATCACCGTGATCCCCGCGAAAAACATGAAATCCAGGAGCAGCTTGGTCGCCTTGATCAGAGTGTTTTCTTTCATGGTCTTGATTCCTTTCCCTTTCTCCGAAATATGCCCGAGGAGCTTTGCCTCTGGGATCAAGATATCACGAAACATATTGAAAGTCAATATTATTTTATTGATTTTCGATAAATTTTTATTCTTTCTCACTGAAAATAGATCCGATACCTCCTCATCTGGAAAAGCAATACCTCGCGCGCCCTGCGGCAGACGGCTTCCCCGTACAATTTATAAAGCTCCCCCTCCGGCTCCGTCTGCTTTATCACATCCGCATCCAGCGGATAATCCGGAAGATCTGCCAATAACGCCAGTCCGTTATCGAAAACCGGGCACAGGCGGAACTGCATCGTATTCTCATTTCGGATGACCGCCAGATTGTTGGTGTGCCTGTCCTCATTCAGGAAAAAAGCGTCCAGCTCCAGCAGCAATGTCAGATATGACCCGATGCCGGATATTTTCAGAGTGCGCTCCAGAAAATCCACCGTATAGCGGATGCAGCGGATGCGCTCCTTTGCCGACCTCAGTTTCCCGAGCACGGCTGCTAGCCCCTGCCCCAGATATGCCCGATGCAGCTTTTCAAAGGAAACCAGCATTTCATTCTCTGCCTGAAAGCTTCTGCTGGAGCATCCTGTACTGTCTTTTCCCCTTGTTTTTTCCACGATCTGCAGGGGATCATAATCCGTCAGCCCAAGTCCCTGCAAAAGCTCTCTGACATCCTCCCTCGTTTCTGGGAAACAGCGGTCCTTTAAAAAAAGCTCAAAATCCTCCCATGTGGGATTTTCAATGCCCCTGAAAGCCCGGTGTAGCAGATCCCCGGTCCTGTTCTGGATCCTGACTTTCCGGTGATAAAGATCCACATCGATGATCGTACACGGATGCTGCCGGTACATGTATGTCATCTGAAGCGTATACCTCTCTCTTGGTGCAGTGTTGAGATACTTTCCGATCACCTGTCGGGAAGTATGATATTTTTCTGCCGCCTCACGGATCGTCATTCCGCTTTTCAGAAGACTGCGGATCTCTTCGACCTCCTCAGGGGAAAATTTCTTTTTCCGCCCTGCGTTGCGGCTGTTTCTTTTCTTTATGACACCCGCGATCCGTTTCAGTTCCTCCACATCATCCGTGCCAAACAGTTCCAGGCACAGCTTACGATAATCTGTATTCAAATCAGCGTTCACCTCCCGCACTATAAAAAATCAGGCCTTTGTCAATCATTTTCAGGAGCAAAAAATTGTGCTCCAGGAAAAAAAGACACCTGACAGCCATTCCCTGACCGTCCGGTGTCTTTTCTTGAAATTATCTGTTTTCTTTTTTCAGGTTTTTCCCGCCTCATTCCTTTATTCCGAGAAGGAATACAACATCTCCCAATGTATCTCCTCTTCGTCCAGCCGATATTGAGGAAGAAGCGCAGGGCCGCAGGAATTGGAGCCCACGCCGCTCATCTTGTGATCGGTGCAGACTACCGCATAGCCCGCCTTTTCCAGCTCATAATTGTGCTTCTTCTCCGTAAGCTCTTCGGGCGTGTACTCGGAGGCATTGAAGGAGAAGGGGCGTTTTCCCAGAGCCGTAAGGGATCCGGCCTGCAGCCGATAACAGTTATAATGGCTTCCGTTTTCCTGCGGGCGGATATAATCCTGATGCAGAGCGCCCACCGTGGTGGCAAACGCATCCATATAGCTCGCTCTGTGCTTATCAATATAGCTTTCGTGAGGCCCGTATCCAAAATAGGATACCTGCATATCCCCTGCGGTTTTTCCCTCTTCTTCCATCTGTTCCGTCACTGGAAGACAGAATTTCAGGCCGAATCTGGGAAGGAACGGGAAAACGGTATTGCGCTTTCCATCCACGGCAAGCTTCACTTCTCCTGCCGCGTTGATACTCCAGACCGCGCGCAGATGCAGGAAAGGCTGAACTACGGGAGCAGCTATGGAAAAGTCGCAGGTGATGACCGCCACGTTCTGGCGCAGCTTCGCTTCCGCCCGGTATACCTTCACCACGCTCCTGTCATAACCGGCTTTCCGCCATTCCACTACAATATTTCTGTCGTTGTCGGTGGGCGCGCGCCAGACGTTCCATTCCACGGGGGCGGCGATGCACGCCTCTCCGTTCTTTTCCATGCGGATAAAGTTTCCTTCCTTTTTCCCGAACTCATAGCGGAAATCCTCCCCCTCCACACAGAAAACATAGGGAGTTTCCGTCAGCGTCACGCTGCCGCCTTCTTCGGACGGAATCTTCTCAAAGGGCAGCTCTCTTTCCTTAAACCGGGAAAGGGCGATCTGGTCAAATCCCATCACATGGCCGACCTGGGTCAGTTTATCCTTCGCAGCCTGATAATAGGTCAGCATCAGGAAACAGTCTTCCTCCCTGACGCCGGGCAGATCGATCCGAATGTCCGCAGATTCATGCGGCGCAATGTCCAGAACATCCACCGAACCTTCAGCGAGCAGCTTTCCGGCTTTTTTGATATCATATTGAAGCCGGATATACCCGTTCAGATTCCTGAAATCCAGTTTATTGTACAGACGCACGATCCCCTTCTTCCGGTCGATCAGCTCGGCGCGCACCGGACGGATGGCATTTTTCCACTCATACAGCCCTTCATGCGGCCTGCGGTCCGGGAAAACCAGGCCATCCATGCAGAAATTTCCATCGTTCGGATACTCGCCGGCATCCCCGCCGTAATGATAGATCTCCCGGCCGTCCGCTGTCCTTCCTTCATAGGTGGCGTGGTCGCACCACTCCCATACAAAGCCGCCGCAGAAACCGTCATATTTATAAATCTGCTGCATGTAATCCTCGATGTCCCCGGGTCCGTTTCCCATGGCATGCACGAACTCGCACTGGATGAACGGCTTCTTCTCTCCAGGCGCGGCAAAATATTCATCGATCTGCTGCGTGGATGCATACATGTGGCTTTCCACATCCAGCATGGATTCGTCCTTGACATGCCCCTCCGGCTGGAAATGGCAGCTTTCATAATGCACCAGCCTGGTGGGATCGTACTGCTTTACCCAGCGTCCCGCTTCTTCGATATTGGTCCCTATTCCAGATTCATTTCCCAGCGACCAGAAGATGACGCAGCACTGGTTTTTGTCACGGATCACATTCCTCTGGCTACGGTCCAGCACCGCCTTCCGGTAGGACGGATCCTCAGCAAGCTGGCTGAAGGTTTTCTCCAGACCGCCGCCATACTGATCCGCCACGCCATGAGATTCCAGATCTGCCTCCGCGATCAGATAGAAACCGTATTCGCTGCACAGCTCCGGGAACCAGGGCGCGTTGGGATAATGGCTGGTGCGGATGGCATTGATATTCGCTTCCTTCATAATGCGCAGATCGAACATGGCATCCACCTTTGAAACCACCGCTCCGGTAAACGGACTGCTGTCATGGCGGTTGACGCCCTTGAATTTTACGGGCTTTTCATTGATCAGGACCACACCGTTTTTGATGGAAATGGTGCGGATTCCCACCCGCTGGCGGATCACTTCCTCCGGCGTGCTGATCTTCACCGTATAAAGGTAAGGCTCCTCCGCATTCCAAAGGACCGGATGCTCCACGGTAAAGGAAACCGTTCCGTCCGCGTCCGGCGCCTGCTGTGCAAGCAGCGTTTCTCCGTCATACAGGGCACATTCCACCTGCGGCATTCCCACCGCATCCAGCCTGATCCGGACCTGCGCGCTGTCCTTCTCAAAATCCACGGGCGTGGTCACCGTGTAATCCCGCACCCTGTCCTTCGGGCGCAGCAACAGATACACATCCCGGAAAATGCCGGACATGCGGAATTTATCCTGATCCTCCAGATAGCTTCCGTCACACCACTTCAGCACCAGGACAGCCAGACGGTTCCTTCCCGCCTTTGTCTTTCCCGTGATGTTGAACTCGCTGGGGCTGTGGGAAACCTGGCTGTAGCCCACGAATTTTCCGTTCACCCACACGTAAAAGCAGGAATCCACTCCTTCAAAATAGAGGAACTGTTCCTTCTTCGTATCATTTTTATCCAGGTCAAAATCCTTGATGTACGCCCCGCAGGGATTATTGTCCGGCACATAGGGCGGGTCGCAGGGAAAAGGATAGCGGGTGTTGGTATACTGCTTCTGGTCATACCCCGCCATCTGCCAGCAGGAAGGCACCTCCAGCCTTCCGAAGCTTTCCTCGTCAAAATCCTTTTTGTAGAATTCCGGAACATCCTCGATGCAGGGATAATATCCGAACCTCCAGTCCACACTGGAAAGGAGCCTCCCTGTCTCCTTTTCCTGCCCGTCCAGAGGCACATACCAGCATCTGGTCTCCTCACAGCCCACATGCAGGACTTCCGGGTTCTCATAGTACTTTTCCAGAATCATACGCGCTTATAAACCCCCGTTCTTCTTATAGTGTTACCGTTCACCCGTCCGCCTGAATCAGACAAAGCCGGGCCTGCACAGGCAGATTTCCGCTTTGCCTGTGATACTGTAAATTATAATGAAAATATGATACACTTACAAGCAGAATCGGCAAAAGAAAATGTGTTTTGATCATTACAGTTCACTCTGGAGGTAAACATGCAGAATACACTCTATACCATAACCGGAACCATTACCCTGAAAAAAGGCGCAGGACGCTCTCTGAAGGCGGGCGGCATGTGGGTTTATGACAATGAGATCGCTTCCATGGACGGGAGCGTGCAGGACGGAGGCCTGGTCCATGTGCTGGACTTCGACGGCTTCTTTCTGGGAACCGGCTTCATCAACCGGCGCTCCAAGATCACGGTACGCCTGCTCGCCCGCAGGAAGGATACGGTGATCGATGATGCATTCTGGGAAAAACGGGTAAGGGACGCCTGGGAATATCGGAAGCAGACGGTGGATACGGGAAGCTGCCGGATCATCTTCGGAGAGGCGGACTGGTTTCCCGGTCTGGTCGTGGACAAGTTCTCCGACGTGCTGGTGGTGGAATCCCTGGCGCTCGGCATTGACCGCTTCAAGCCTCTGATCCTGGATATCCTGCGCCGTGTTCTTGCTGAGGACGGCATTCCGGTGCGCGGCATCTATGAACGCAGCGACGCCAAAGTCCGCCTCCAGGAGGGCATGGAACGCTTCAAGGGCTTTCTTTCGGAGCCCTTTGATACCCGCGTACAGATCGAAGAAAACGGCGTAAAATATCTGGTTGACGTGCAGGATGGCCAGAAAACCGGCTTTTTCCTGGATCAGAAAAACAACCGGGCCGCCATTCACAGAATATGCGCCGGGAAACGGGTGCTGGACTGCTTTACCCACACCGGCTCCTTTGCCCTGAACGCCGGAAAGGCCGGGGCAGCGGACGTTCTCGGCGTGGACGCTTCCCAGACCGGCATCGACATGGCAGAGGAGAATGCCCGCCTGAACGGCCTGCAGGACAAGGTGCGCTTCACCTGCGCGGACGTATTCGACCTGCTTCCCCGGCTGGAGGCTGAAGGGGAGCGCTACGGCGTGGTCATTCTGGATCCTCCCGCCTTCACCAAATCCCGCAATTCCATTAAGAACGCGGTGAAGGGGTACCGCGAGATCAATCTGCGCGGCCTGAAGCTGGTGGAGGACGGCGGCTTTCTTGTCACCTGCTCCTGCTCCCATTTCATGGATCCGGAGCTTTTCGCCAAAACCATCCGGGAAGCGGCCCACGGCGCCCACAAGCGCCTCCGCCAGGTCTATTTCGGCACCCAGTGCTGTGACCACCCCATTCTGTGGGCGGCGGACGAGTCCTATTATCTGAAATTTTATATCTTTCAGGTGAGGGAGGAGATCTAGGAAGACAAAAGCAGCGAAAACATGACAGAGCCGCTTTTTCACACGGACTACGGCTCTCTTTTTATAATGCTGCCGCAATCTTCTCCATTTCCTCCCTCGTCGTTTCTTCCATTACATCCACGTACTGGTCAACCGTCATTAAATGCTCATGCCGCTATTCCAAACTGACCGAGCGGCTGTTTTGTAAAGGAACCTTTACAACCACAAGGTAATAGATTATAATAAAGATGTAAAGGAACCTTGTCAAAATGGAGGTGCCCTATTTGAAAAATCGGGTTGAGGAATTGAGAAAGAAATTAGGATTGAATCAGGAAGATTTCGCAAAGACGCTTAAAGTTTCAAGGCAAACCGTCAGCTCAATAGAAACAGGGAAATATAATCCGTCATTGGAATTAGCTTTTGCGATCTCAGACTTTTTCGGAAAACAAATTGAAGAAATTTTTATTTATGAAAGGGGTTGCAAAGATGAAAAAAAGTAATTTGTTAGAGGGTATCCTGTTTATTTTGGGAGGAATCATCCTTTTGTATGTAGCGCTGCTAACTGATACTGTATTGGATAGTCTGCTTATTGGTTTTGCCGCCGGTGCTATTTCCTCAGGTATTGTTATGACTTGTAAGTATTTTTATTGGAGTACGCCTAAAAACAAAGAACGGTATCAGGAAAAAATTGAAAATGAAAAAATCGAACTTCATGACGAATTAAAAACAAAATTAAGAGATAGATCCGGACGATATGCGTATACGATCGGACTTATGACAGTCAGCATTTCAATTGCAATTTTCTCCATATTAGGGAGTCTTGAAATCATTGATAATTCACGTTTAATAGTGTTATATTTGGGGGGCTATTTGGTTTTTCAGATTGTAATAGGTATCGTAATATTCAATCAATTACTTAAAAAGTATGAATAGCAAAACCGGTCAGGGGAGATTTATATTTCTTGATTTTGCATTTTATCCTGCGTATAATGTGCATTGAAAAGCAGCCTGTTAATTCCAGGAAGTTTTCAATAAAGGATGATGGCGGCAAAGCGCATCTTTGCTGCGGTCTTTGTTCTGCTCTGTTCCTCCGTCGGATCTCTTACCAACCCTTCCAGGATTGCAGACACGATCAATACCAGAAAGAAGCGGAACAGGAATTCTGCTGAATGATACCATTGTTTAAGAACATGGCAGAGGCCCCGCCGCGGCAAAAGTGAGTCTCTGCTGCGCTCCGGAATGAAGATCAACATGTACGAAAGAATTCTGACAGATTTTGATATAAGAACCATCATGGATTCGGGACAGGTGTTCCGTATCCGTCCCCTGCCCCTGGAAAGTGCTCCGATATCCTGCACCGAAACGGGCGGCAGCCCTTCCTCCACAGCCGAAACCTTCCTCGCCGCAGCGGGAAAGCATGCCGTCCTTATCCGGCAGAAGCCTGAATCAGGAGACCAGATGCGGGTATCCTTTTCCTGCACGGAGGAAGAATTTTCGGACTTCTGGAACAGCTATTTTGATCTGGACCGGGATTATGAAGCGATCCGCCGGTCGGTGGATCCTGAGGATGCCTTCCTCACCTCCGCCATCCGTTGTGGCCGCGGTATCCGGATCCTGCGGCAGGATCTGTGGGAAACCATCATCAGCTTTCTCGTTTCCCAGAACAACAACATCACCCGGATCCGCCGGAGCCTGGAGGCGCTCTGTGAGCGATATGGAGAAAAAATTTCCGTAAATGCCTTTCCGGACAGTCCGGACACCTTCCTGACGGACGAAAGCATTCACGCCTTCCCTTCTCCGGAAGCGATTCTGGAAGGCGGGCCGGACGGCCTTGACGGGCTTGGCCTTGGCTATCGGGACAAGTATATTTTCCGGATGGCGCAGCGCTGTGCGGGTCAGGAGGGACAGGAATGGCTTGATCTGCTGCAAAAAAGCTCCTATGAAGATGCGCTGGCGCTTTTGCTGAAGGAGTACGGCATTGGAAAAAAGGTGGCGGACTGCATCTGTCTGTTCGCCCTGCATCATGTGGACGCCTTCCCCATCGATACTCATATGAAGCAGATCCTCAACGCCTTCTATCCGGAGGGCTTTCCCTTTTCCAGGTACGAAGGCTATGCGGGAATCCTGCAGCAGTACATGTTCTATTATAAGCTGACTCAAAGGAGAACTTCGTAAATGGACGCAACAGACAAAATGATTCTTTCCATATTAAAAGAAAACAGCCGTGAAAGCGCCTCGGAAATTGCAAAGCAGGTTTCCCTCTCGGTTCCCGCCGTCACGGAGCGAATCCGCAAGCTGGAACAGGGCGGCATAATTGAAAAGTACAC
>DWYY01000080.1 GCA_019118445.1 Candidatus Eisenbergiella merdipullorum
GCCTGCCGGAAACTCCTCGCCGATTTCCCAGGTACCGTCAAGCATATAGAGGAAATCATGCTCCTTCAGCACCCGGTCCGGATGCAGGGTGGGATGGATCATGGTGATATGATTGGCAGAGCCGATCTGCCTCTCCCGCATGAGATGTAAAAGAACGCTCATTTTGTCCTCCATAAAACATTTGGCCTCTTTCGTCCAGGACTTTTCCATATTATACATGCTGCTTTCCAAAATGGCAATGGAAATGGGGGCAGGTTCCTGCTACCATAACAGGGAGTGAAAACGCAAAGAATGACGCCTGTGACAGTTTGCCGACTGCAGCAGCAGTCGCTTTGGGCGGTCGCCGCAGGCGGCGGGAAATGGAGGATAAGGATGGATCAGAAAGAATACAGCAGCCCGCTTTCTCTGAGAAAAGTGCAGGTGACGGACGAGTTCTGGAAGAATGAGATGGAACTGGTGAGAAAGGAAGTCATTCCCTATCAGTGGGAGGCGTTAAACGACCGGATCCCGGATGCGGATCCCAGCTTTTCCATGCGCAATTTCAAGGTGGCTGGGAGGCTCAATGCGAAAAGAAGGGCAGAGGGGGACGCCTACCGTCCGGTGAAGTGGCCGCTGGAATTTCAGCCTCTTCCTAAGGATATGGATCATCTGGAGGAGCGGTTCTACGGCTATCTGTTTCAGGACAGCGATTTTTCCAAATGGATCGAGGCGGTGGGGTATTCTCTGATCCAGCACCCCGATCCGGAGCTGGAGGCGACGGCGGATGAAGCCATCGATATCGTCTGCGCCGCCCAGCTTGAAAACGGATATCTGGATACTTATTATATCATCAGCGACCAAGATAAGATATTCACCAATCTGAAGGACGATCACGAGCTGTACTGCTTCGGCCACCTGACGGAGGGGGCGGTGGCCTACTATCAGGCGACGGGGAAGGATAAGCTTTTAAAGGCTGCGGAGCGTTTCGCAGACTACATCGCTTCCCGCTTCGGCCCAGAAGAGGGAAAGAAAAAGGGCTATCCCGGGCATGAGATCGCGGAGATGGCCCTGGTACGCCTTTACGAACAGACGGGAGATAAGAAATATCTGGATTTGAGCCGCTTTTTCATCGATCAGCGGGGGACCAGGCCTTATTATTTTGACCTGGAGCATCCGGAAAACGTGAAGAAGGGACATGAAAATGAACTCCGTTACGTCTATAATCAGGCGCATCTGCCGGTGCGGCAGCAGGGAGAGGCGGTAGGCCACGCGGTGCGCGCGGTATACCTGTATTCCGGCATGGCGGATGTAGCAAGGCTGACAGGGGACGAGAGCCTGTATGCGGCCTGTGAGAAGCTGTGGAATAATATGACTCAGCAGAAGATGTATATCACGGGAGGGATTGGGGCGACCCATATCGGAGAAGCATTTTCTTTCAATTACGATCTCCCCAACGATACGGCTTATGCAGAAACCTGCGCTTCCATCGGTCTGGTATTCTTTGCCCGGAGGATGCTGCAGATCAGGGCGGATGGCCGGTATGCGGACGTGATGGAACGGGCGCTCTATAATGGTGTTTTAAGCGGCATGGCGCTGAACGGGAAGAGCTTTTTCTATGTGAATCCGCTGGAAAGTGTTCCGGAAGCCTGTCATAAGGATGAGAGGAAATCCCATGTGAAGCCTGTCCGCCAGAAGTGGTTCGGCTGCGCCTGCTGCCCGCCTAATCTGGCCCGTCTGGTGAGTTCTATCGCTTCCTATGCCTATACCAGCTCGCAGGATACTCTCTATGTGCATCTGTACATGGGGAGCGCGCTGGAATGTGAGCTTGGCGGGAAAAAAGCGGATATCCGCATCAGCTCCGGTTTCCCCTGGAATGGCGGGGTGACGGTGGAAATGCGTCTGGAGGAAGCGGCGGAATTCACGCTGGCGTTTCGGATCCCGGGCTGGTGTGAAGGCTATACGGTGGATGGAAAACCCGGCTGTGAGGCGGGCGAAGTGAAAGACGGATATCTTTACCTGCACAGGACCTGGCAGGACGGTGATAGCCTAAAGTTGGATTTCCCCATGACTGTCCGGCTCGTGGAGGCGGACAGCAGAGTCAGGGAGGATATCGGCAGGGCGGCCGTGACCAGGGGACCCATCGTCTACTGCCTGGAAGAAGCGGACAACGGCAGAGACCTGCACTTGTGCGTCCTTCCAGAGGATGTAAAGACTGCGGAAGAAAAGGGAGATATCCTCGGCGTCCCGGTGGTGAAAGTCACTGCGGACGGGCTTCGCCAGAAGCCTGAACCGGGTCCGGACGATCCTAAGCAGGAGCTTTACCACATGTACCGCAAACCGGGATACAATGCCGCCAAACTCATCTTTATTCCCTATTTTACCTGGGCAAACCGTGGAGAAGGGGAGATGCAGGTGTTTGTGAGAGTAAGGGATTGCCTTTTTCGGAAACCCAACGTATAATAGGGATGCAAATTCGGTTGCATTTCATTTTGCAAGGAAAGGATTTACGAAAATGGAAGACACACGTAAGGGCAGGAGATACAGCCTTATGACTGCAGCTTTTGCAGCCGGGATGCTGATCTTCCTGCCCATGTCAGTGAGCGCGCAGGAGGCTGCGCCGGCGGTCCCGGCAGAAGAAGGCCTGACGGAAGAAGAGCAGGCGGAAACCATGGGAACCCGGACGGAAGAAGCACAAGATATCATTTTTGTGGGCGATTCCCGTTTTGTGCAGATGAAGAATGCGGCGGGTGAAAATCCCTACCGCTGGATCGCCAGGGGTTCCCAGGGATATGAGTGGTTTTCCAGGGAAGCCGTGCCGCAGATCGACGCTGCCGTACAGGAAGGAACGAAGATCCTGATCAATTTCGGGGTCAATGACGTGGCAAATGAGGAGGCCTATGCCGAGCTGGTAAACCGCAAGGCGGGAGAATGGGAAGAGAAGGGCGCCGAGGTCTATTACTCTTCGGTCAATCCGGTAGAGGACGGCCGTTATGTCACTGAAGAAAAAGTGGAAGAATTCAACCAAAAGCTGCAGGAGGACCTGAGCCCGGAAGTGGAATGGATCGACAGCTTTTCCTGGCTGGTGGAGGATGGCTATACGCTGACGGACGGGCTTCATTTTTCGAAAGGTACCTATCAGAAACTGTACGCATTCTATCTGGATCAGATGCTGGAGGAAAGCTGAACGGCTGCGTTTTTTCCAGAGATAAAAAAGACGGAAGAAGGAAATACGGATGAGGATCATTATCGCGGGCTGCGGCAAGGTGGGCTATGTCCTGGCTGAACAGCTTAATGAAGAAGGTCATGAGATCACGATCATCGATACGAATGAAGAAAAGATCAATATGGTAGGCAATCTTCTGGATGTGATGTGCATCCAGGGGAACGCCACCAGCTACCGGGTCCAGGAGGAAGCGGGCGTTAAGGATGCAGACCTGCTGATCGCGGTAACGAACAAGGATGAAGTGAATCTTTTATGCTGTCTGATTGCAAGGAAAGCGGGACACTGCCAGACGATCGCCAGAGTGCGTGATCCCGGCTATTATTCGGAGATCGGGTTCATCAAGGAGGAGCTGGGGCTGTCCATGGCGATCAATCCGGAGCTGGCAGCAGCGGCGGACATCGCCAGGCTGATCCAGATCCCTTCCGCCATGGAGGTGGATACCTTCGCCAAGGGCAAGGTGGATATGGTCCGGTTCCGGATCCCCAAGGGCTCCCCCTGGGGCGGGAAAAAGATCATCGATGCCAGCAGGAAGGTCGGCGGCAACCTGCTGATCTGCGTGATCGAGCGGGAAAACCACCAGATCCTGATCCCGGACGGAAATGTGGTCCTGCATGAGGGGGATTATATCTCCGTGATCGTGCCTCCGGAGCGGATGAAGAACCTGTTTTCCAGCATCGGGATCGAGAGCAAAATGATCCATGACGTGCTGATCGCGGGCGGCGGCAAGCTGGCCTATTATCTGGCGAGCGAGCTGCTGCAGTCCAAGATCCAGGTGCGCATCATTGAAAATAACCGGGCCAGGTGCGATGAGCTGAGCGAACTTCTGCCTAAGGCAATGATCATCTACGGCGACGCGACGGACATCGAGCTGTTAAAGGAAGAGGGGCTGGAAAGCGCGGACGCCTTCGTTTCCCTGACGGGCCTGGACGAGGAGAATGTGATGCTTTCCTGTTATGCTGGAAGGGTTTCCAGGGCCAAGATCATCACCAAGATCACGAAGATCAGCTATGGCGGCATCATCGACAGCTTTGATGTGGGCAGCATCGTCAGCCCCAGGCACCTGACGACGGAGCTGATCAGCCAGTATGTGCGCTGTATGCAGAACTCGATGGGAAGCGCGGTGGAAGCCGTCTACCGCATGGTGGATAATAAGGTGGAGGCGCTGGAGTTTTCCGTAAAAAAAGAAGCGAAGGTGCTGGATATCCCGCTTTCGGAGATGAAGCTGAAGGATAATCTTCTGTTATGCAGCATCGTGAGAAAGGGGAAGATGATCCTTCCTTCCGGCCAGGACAAGATCCAGGCCGGGGATACGGTGATCGTCGTTACCACGCATAAGGGGCTGGATGAGATTGAAGACATCCTGGCCTGAAAAAGCATGCAGAAACGAGGGATTGCTTCATGAATTACAAAAGCATTGGTTATATTCTTGGCTGGATACTGCGGGCAGAAGGGGCCTTTATGCTGCTGCCCTTGATCGTTTCCCTGATCTATAAAGAAGACATCTGGACGGTGTATCTGTGCTGCGCTGTGGGGGCGTTCGCGGCGGGAAGCCTTCTTTCCTGGAAAGGAAGCAGGAATTTCCAGCTTTTTGCCAGAGAGGGTTATGTGGCGGTTGCCCTCGGCTGGGTAGTGCTGAGCCTGGTCGGCGCGCTCCCTCTGTGGCTGTCAGGAGATATCCCGCGCTTTGTGGATGCGCTCTTTGAGATCATATCCGGCTTTACGACGACGGGGTCCAGCATCCTCGTGGAAGTGGAAGCGCTTTCCCGCGGAGGCATGTTCTGGCGCTGCTTTTCCCACTGGATCGGAGGAATGGGCGTGCTGGTATTCCTTCTGCAGATCATCCCTCTTACCAGCGGTCAGACCATGTATCTGATGAGAGCGGAAAGCCCGGGACCTTCGGTGAGCAAGCTGGTGCCGAGGGTGCGTGAGACGGCGCTGGTGCTGTACGGCATTTATATCGTGATGACGGCAGCCGAGATCTTTTTTCTCCTGATTGGCAAAATGCCCTTGTTCGATACACTCTGCATTACCTTCGGCTCCGCCGGAACGGGCGGCTTTGCGATCTGGTCGGACAGCATGGCGAGATACAGCCCTTATCTGCAGGTTGTCGTCACCATTTTCATGTTCCTCTTCGGCGTGAACTTCAGCTTTTATTATCTGATTTTGAGAAAGAAGCCTAAGGAGGCATTAGGGATTGAGGAAGTACGGGCTTATTTTGGCATTTTCGCTGTTTCCACCGTGTTGATCGCCTTTAACATCCTTTCCCAGGTGGGAAATCTGGCGGACAGCTTCCGGCACGCGGCGTTCCAGGTTTCTTCCGTCATGACGACCACGGGCTTTGCTACCATAGACTTTGACAAATGGCCGGAATTTTCCCGGACCCTTCTGGTGCTTTTGATGTTTATCGGCGCATGTGCGGGCAGTACCGGGGGCGGCATGAAGGTTTCCAGGGTGCTGATGTATCTGAAGACCATCAAAAAGGAGCTGGAGTTTCTGGTGCATCCCAGGAGCGTGAAGGTGATCATGATGGATGGAAAGAAGGTGGAGCATACGGTGCTCCGGGCGGCGAATATTTTCCTTATCACTTATCTTGGCATCCTGGCGATTTCCATCCTCATCGTGAGTCTGGACGGCAGCGACTTCACGACGACGGTGACCGCTGTGATCACAGCCTTGAACAATGTGGGACCGGGCCTTTCCCTGGTGGGCC
Source organism: Candidatus Eisenbergiella merdipullorum (assembly GCA_019118445.1). Lineage (GTDB taxonomy): Bacteria > Bacillota > Clostridia > Lachnospirales > Lachnospiraceae > Eisenbergiella > Eisenbergiella merdipullorum. The sequence goes on from DWYY01000080.1 coordinate 5,913, forward strand.
CCATGGGAAACTTCGCTTTTTTCTCTGACCGCTCAAAGTTTGTCCTGATGTTCGACATGCTCGCTGGAAGGCTGGAGATATTTCCGCTGCTGCTTCTGTTCGTGCCCTACACGTGGAAAAAATGATTGCGCACCCGCCGGGTGGGATGCTATAATTTTTCCAGACAGGTTTAACAGAGAACGAAAAAAAGAACGGAGGATATTATGCGCAGAATTTTGCTGAAGCTGAGCGGGGAGGCTCTCGCAGGCGATAAAAAGCACGGATTCGACGAGGCGACGGTGAAAAAGGTCGCCGCCCAGATCGCTGAGGTCATAAAGGACGGCATCCAGGTCGGTGTAGTCATCGGCGGCGGCAACTTCTGGAGGGGAAGGACCAGCGAGAACATGGACCGGACGAAGGCGGACCAGATCGGCATGCTCGCCACCATCATGAACGCGATCTATGTATCCGAAATGTGCAGGGGAGAGGGCCTTCAGACAGCTGTTTTCACACCGTTTTCCTGCGGCTCCTTCACGAAGCTTTTCTCCAAGGACGAGGCGGTTTCCTGTATGGAAGCGGGCGGCGTTGCCTTCTTCGCGGGCGGGACCGGGCATCCTTATTTTTCCACGGATACAGGTGTGCTGCTGCGCGCCATCGAGGTGGAGGCGGATGTGATCCTGCTCGCAAAGTCCGTCGACGGCGTGTATGATGATGACCCGGCGAAGAATCCGGCCGCGAAGAAGTACGATGAGGTCACGATCGATGAGGTGATCGCAAAAAATCTGCAGGTGGTGGATATGACCGCTTCCATTCTGGCGAGGGATAACCATATGCCTATGTGGGTGTTCGGCCTGAACGAGGAGGACAGCATTGTAAACGCGCTCAATGGAAAGTTCCATGGAACGAAGGTAACCGTCTGAACGGCCCTGTGGGCCTGCCGGATAAAAGAGCCGTCTGTGCGGCAGAATGAGAGGATAGAGGATGAACGAGAAATTACAGCAGTTTGACAGCAAGATGAAAAAGACCTGCGACCACCTGGCGGCAGAGTTCGCGACGATCCGCGCAGGACGCGCGAATCCCCATGTGCTCGACAGGATCAAGGTGAATTATTATGGAACTCCCACGCCGATCCAGCAGGTGGGAAATATTACGGTCCCCGAACCCCGCATGATCCAGATCGCTCCCTGGGAGAAATCCCTGATCAAGGAGATCGAGAAGGCGATCATGGCTTCCGATGTGGGGATCACGCCTTCCAATGACGGAAACGTGATCCGTCTGGTGTTCCCGGAAGTGACGGAGGAGCGCAGGAAGGCGCTCGTAAAGGACGTGAAGAAGAAGGGTGAGGAGGGCAAGGTGGCCGTCCGCAACATCCGCAGGGACGGAAACGATGCGTTCAAGAAGATGGCGAAGGAAGACGTTTCCGAGGACGAGATCAAGGAGCTGGAAAATGAGCTTCAGAAGCTGACCGACAAGTACATCAAGGAAGTGGATAAGCTGGTGGAGGAAAAGTCCAAAGAGATCATGACCGTATAGGAATTTCCGGGCGGCTTCGTCTGAAAAATATGAGGGGCAGGCAGGGCGCTTGTCCCTTTTTGCGCCTTAGGGCAAAGGGAATGGAGGAGAAGATGGCGGAAAGAAAAGTGCCGGATCATGTGGCGATCATTCTGGATGGAAACGGAAGATGGGCCAAGGCAAAGGGAATGCCGAGAAACTACGGGCATGTCCAGGGGGCAAAGAGGGTGGAAGACATCTGCGAGGCTGCTTACCGGATGGGCATTCGGTATCTGACAGTGTACGCTTTTTCCACAGAGAACTGGAACCGTCCCAAGGACGAGGTGGATGCGTTGATGAGCCTTCTGCGCAATTATATGAAAACCTGCCTGAGAACGGCGGCAAAAAACAATATGTGCGTCCGGGTGCTGGGGGATAAGACCCGGCTGGACGAGGATATCAGGAACAGGATCGATCAGCTCGAGAAGGCCACCAGGGCCAACAGCGGGCTGCACTTCCAGATCGCCCTGAACTATGGAGGCAGGGATGAGATCTGCCGTGCGGTGCGCAGTCTGGCAGAGCAGGTGCGGGAGGGGACCCTTTCGCCGGATCAGATCGATGAGGACAGGATCAGCGGTTCGCTGGATACAGCGGGCCTGCCGGACCCGGATCTTCTGATCCGCACCTGTGGAGAGCAGCGCATCTCAAATTTCCTGCTGTGGCAACTCGCCTATACGGAATTTTATGTTACGCCGGTGGCGTGGCCGGACTTCACAAAGGAAGAATTGGAAAAGGCCGTGGAGGCATATAATCATAGGGACAGACGGTACGGACTTGTAAAGGATGAATAAGGCACAGAAGGAGAAAGGATATGTTCTGGATAAGACTGAGAAGCAGCATAATACTGGTGATCGCCGCGCTTTTTCTGCTTCTGACGGGAGGATGGGTGCTGGCGGCTGGGCTGTTTGTCCTGTCCCTGATCGCGTTTTGGGAGCTCGTCCGGGCGGCGGAAACAGGGCGTCAGCCTTCCGGGAAAAACCGCTTAGGCGTGCTGGAGTGCATTGGTTTTGCAGGAACTGCCGTCTACTATGCGGCGCTGTTTTTCGGAGCGGAACCGGTCTACTGGCTTGGCATCCTTGGCGCGGTGTTTTTGGGAATGATGGCGGCCTATGTGATCACTTTCCCAGACCTGCAGGCGGGGCAGGTGATGACCGCATTTTTCAGCTTTTTCTATGGGCCTGTCCTGTTTTCCTTCATCTATCTGACCAGAGAGCTTCCGGGAGGGATCTATATGGTCTGGCTGATCTTCATCAGTTCCTGGATCTGTGATACCTGCGCCTATCTGTCCGGAATGGCGTTTGGGAAGCATAAGCTTGCGCCCGTGTTAAGCCCGAAAAAGTCCGTCGAGGGTGCGGTCGGGGGCGTCCTGGGTTCCGCTCTGGTCGGAGCGCTTTTCGGCCATCTGTTTTTAAACATGGTTTTTGAAGGCCAGGAGATGGCCGCGGTATGCGCGCTGATCGGCGGTGCGGGCGCGGTGATCTCCCAGATCGGCGACCTGGCGGCGTCCGGCATCAAGAGAAACCACGGCATCAAGGATTACGGAAAGCTGATCCCCGGCCATGGAGGAGTGATGGACCGTTTTGACAGCGTGCTGTTCACGGCGCCCATTATTTATTATCTGGCTATTCTTCTGATACGTTTTGAATAGAAAGGGAATACTTACCGATGAAGAAAATCGCAATTTTGGGTTCCACCGGCTCCATCGGGACCCAGACACTTGAGATCGTAAGAGAAAATCCTGACCTGAAGGTAAAGGGGCTTGCGGCCGGAAGCAATGTGGAACTGATGGAAAAGCAGATCCGCGAGTTTGCGCCGCAGACGGCCGTGATGTGGAGCGAGGAAGCGGCGGCAGACTTGAAAAAAAGGGTGAGCGACCTTCCGGTCCGTATCCTGTGCGGCATGGATGGCTTGCTGGAGCTTGCCTCCATGGATGGGTATGAGGTGCTGGTGACAGCAGTGGTGGGGATGATCGGCATCCGCCCCACCATCGCTGCGATCGAGAGCGGCAAGACCATAGCGCTTGCCAATAAAGAGACGCTGGTGACGGCCGGGCATCTGATCATGCCGCTGGCGAAGGAACATGGGGTGTCCATCCTGCCGGTGGACAGTGAGCACAGCGCTATTTTCCAGTCCCTGAACGGAGAGGACACAAAACGTCTGTCCCGGATACTGCTTACCGCGTCAGGCGGCCCGTTCCGGGGAAAGAAAAGGAGCGAGCTTTCTTCCATGACGGTGGAGGATGCGCTGAAGCATCCCAACTGGTCCATGGGAAGAAAGATCACGGTGGATTCCGCCACGCTGGTGAACAAGGCGCTGGAGGTGATGGAGGCGGGATGGCTGTTCGGCGTCAGCCTGGATCAGATCCAGGTGGTGGTCCACCCGCAGAGCATCCTCCATTCCGCTGTGGAATATGTGGACGGCGCCCTCATCGGCCAGATGGGGCTTCCGGACATGAAGCTGCCAATCCAGTACGCTCTGTTCTATCCGGACAGGAGACCCATGAAGGGCGAAAAGCTGGATCTTTTCCGCGTCGGCACGCTCACCTTTGAACGGCCGGATATGGAGACCTTCCGGGGGCTTTGCCTCGGGATCCGCGCAGCGCGGGAAGGGGGCAGCATGCCTACCGTGTTCAATGCAGCGAATGAGAAAGCGGTCGCCCTGTTTTTGGATCATAAGATCGGCTTTTTATCCATCGCGGAGCTGATCGAAAAATGTATGGACCATCACCACAGGATCGAGAACCCGGACCTGGGGCAGATCCTGCAGGCGGAGGCCGAAACCTATGAATATATAGAGCATATCAACGCATAAAGGAGACTGAGATTCATTGACAACCATCATTCTGTTCATTGTGGTATTCAGCGTGATCGTCATCGCCCATGAGCTGGGACATTTTCTTCTGGCGAAAGCGAATGGCATCACCGTGGTGGAGTTTTCCGTCGGAATGGGACCTAAGCTGCTCCACTTCAGCAGAGGGGGGACCGAATATTCGCTGCGCCTGCTTCCCATAGGCGGCGCGTGCATGTTCGAGGGAGAAAATGGCCTGGAGGAGGAGAACGGAACGCTTTCTGACGGCGCGTTTCCCAAAGCGAATGTCTGGGCCAGGATCTCCACGGTATTCGCAGGACCTTTTTTCAATTTTCTTCTGGCCTATTTGCTCGCCATGTTCGTGGTGGGCTATGCGGGCAGCGACAGGCCGGTGATCCAGGATGTGATCGACGGTTATCCCGCGCAGGAAGCGGGAATTCAGAGCGGAGACGTGATCCTCAGGATGAATGGGGAAAAGATCTGCGTGTCCAGGGAGATTTCCCTTTATACCATGGCCAATCCCGGAAAACCCGTGACGGTGGAATACCTGCGGGACGGGCAGAAATATAAGGCCACGCTGGTCCCGGAATACGATGAGGCGGAGGGGCGCTATCTGCTGGGGTTCCAGGGCTATTCGGAATATGTGGACTGCCGGAATGCGGGGATCTTCAAATATGCCTATTATGAGGTGCGTTATGGCCTGAAGGCCACCGTAAAGAGCATTGGCATGCTTCTGACCGGAAAGGCGGGGGCGGACGACGTGGCGGGTCCTGTGGGAATGGCACAGATTATCGGGGAGGTGCAGCAGGAAGCGGCGCCTTACGGCCCGCTTGTGGTGGCCATCAACATGGTCAATATCGCCATGCTTTTAAGCGTCAACCTGGGCGTGATCAACTTGCTTCCGCTGCCGGCGCTGGACGGCGGAAGGCTGGTATTCCTTCTGGTGGAGGCCGTGCGGGGAAAGCCTGTGCCGCCGGAAAAGGAGGGCATGGTGCATTTCGCCGGTTTCGTGCTCCTGATGGTATTGATGGTATTTGTGATGTTCAACGACATTTCCCGGCTGCTCGGATAAGGGATTCCTCTGAAAAAAGATTTTCCTGTAAGAAAAAGGGTCAGACGGGCGGAGAGAAAGGGGGAAACACATGAAAAGAAGAGAAAAAAGGGGAACGGATATGGAAAGCGGACGTCGCGTGAGGCAGAAGGCGGGCAGACGTCTGCTTGCCGGCCTGTGCGCAGCGTTTCTCTTGGCGGCGGCTCCGGCGGCCGGGGCGCGTGCGGAAGAACTTCCCGCCGGATATGTGAGGAGCATTTATACCAACGAATCGGTGACGGCAGCGCAGGCAGGGCTCCGTCCGATCGCGGTGATGATGCCCACGGACAGGGCGGCACAGCCTTCCTATGGGATCGGGCACGCGAAGGTGCTCTATGAGATCATGGAGGAAGGGGAGATCTCCAGGCAGCTTGCCATCATCGACGACTGGCAGGGGCTGTCCCGGATCGGAAACATCCGCAGCTGTCGGGCTTATTATCTGCCCATCGCGACGGAATGGGACCCCATCCTCATCCATTTCGGCGGAGTGTTTTACATGCGCGACCGGATCAGTATGCCGGATATCAACAACCTGTCCGGCACCTATGAATACGGGACAGGAGGCAGCGCTCCCGGGGCGGACAAGTTTTTCAGGACTTCGGACAGAAAAGCGCCGCACAACGCCTATATCAGCGCGGCAGGCATCACAGAGGCATGCGCGCAGCTCGGTTATTCCCTGACCATACGGCCAGGTTTTTACAGCGGGCAGCATTTCCTTTTTGCGGATGGCACGAACACGCTGGAACAATATGGAGCCAGTGCGGCATCGGCGGATGTGATCGATCTGTCCGGCATTTTCCCTTATACGAAGACGGGTTTTACCTACAATCCGGCGACCGGACTGTATGACAAGACCATTCACGGAGGGGCACATAAGGATGCCGACGGCACTCAGTTGTCCTTTGCGAACGTGATCGTCCAGAACACCTCTTGGATGAGTCTGGACGACAAGGGTTATCTGGCCTTTGTCAATTATGATACCACCCAGGACGGCTGGTATTTTACAAAGGGAAAGTGCATCCACATCACCTGGCAGAAAACGGCGGATTACAGCCCGACCCGGTATTTTGACGATGCGGGCAACGAGATTCGGATGAATCAGGGCAGGACTTATATTGCGGTTGCACAGGCCGGAAGGCTGCCGGCATTTTCCTGAGAGGCTCTCCATCTGGGGACGGGATGCGGCCTGTTTGGCGGCGCGCCAGCGCCGCCCGGCCTGTTTTCAGTTTTTTCATTTCTGATCGATTCTATTTTTTCCCATTCATTATTTTTATCTTTCATTTTTTTCTTTGAAATTCATTGTATGATCGGTTCCTCCTCCGGCGGAACTGCTATTCGTTTACCCTGCAGAAAGGAGAATCATATGACGGAACGGTACAGGATCCTGCGAAAGCTGGGCGAGGGCGGCTTTGGGAGAACCTATCTGGTGCGCGACAGAAAGCTTGGCAAATTATGGGCGATGAAGGAGTGGAAGGAAAACGAAGGCAGTATGGAAGAAGAATTCCGGATCCTGCGGGAGATGGAAAGCCCATGTTTTCCGCGTCTCGTGGAATACTTTCGGGAAAACGGAAAGCAGTATCTGGTGATGGACTGGATACGTGGGATGACGCTGGAAGAAAAGCTCCTGAAAGACGGCCCCCTGCCCTGGAGGGCGGCTGCGGGATATGCCCTACAGCTCTGCGGGGCGCTGGAGAAGCTGCATGGAGGAAAGCCTTCCATCCTGCATCTGGATCTGAAGCCGTCCAACATCATCCTGACGCAGGACGGCCCCAGGCTGATCGATTTTGGAAGCGCAGTCCTTGAAACGGAGGTAGGAAAGAAAGACGGAAAAGACAGGCCTGCCGCCGGAACGCCGGGATACGCGCCGCCGGAGCTCGCAACACAGGAAGTGGATGTAAGAAGCGATGTATACGGGCTTGGAGCGGTCCTCCGGGTAATGCTCGACGGGGGAAAAGGAGACGGGATACCGGAGCCGCTGTGGGAGATCGTGGATCGTGCCCTGCAGGAGAAAAAAGAAGAACGCTTCGGAAATGTGCGCGAAATGCGGCTTGCCCTGGAAACGCTGCTGAAGGAAGAAAGCGAGGAAGAGAAAAAGAAAATGTTCCGGGCGGAAAAGGAGAGGGCTTTCGGACGGACTGCGGCCTGCCTGACTGCCGCTGCGGCCTTTCTTGCCGCCTTCCTGTGGTTCTTTGCCCTGCAGCCGCAGGTTCCCAGCATGTCCGGGGCGTGGGAGGCAGGAAGCGTGCGAAAGGAATTCATCTGCAGCGGAAAAAGAAGAGAAATACTTTCCGACACCTCTCTATGGGAGCTGATGTATCAGGGGGAAGGGGAAAAGAAGATTTTCGGCATCCGCCATTTTCTGGGGGAAGCTCTGAAAAAGACCGTTCGGTGAGAAAAGGCAGAAAGTCGGATATTGTCGGAAAACCGAGACGGTTTTGGGCTGTAATCCGCAGGATTCCGACAAAAAAAGCGCCTGTCTGACCGTATAATGTTCCCATACCTGCAGGAGGTGAGAGGTGAAATATATTGTCTACATAGACCGCCTGTTTTTATTACAGGCTGTTCAGACATTGGCGCTTCTCCTCCTGACCGGGACCTTCCTGGACCGGCGCGGACAGTCCGTGTTCGCGTCTTTTCTCAGGCTGGTCCTGGGGTCGGGGGCGGAGGCGCTTTTTTTCTGTGCGGTTTTTTGTCTGCCGGGAACCAGTGGCCTGGCAAAGAGGCTTCTGTTTGCCGCCGGTTCTCTGGCCGGGCTGATCCTGATCTTTCGGATCCGCACACCTGGCCTTTTTTTCCGGGCAGTCCTTCTGTACTGTACAGCCGGCTTTTCCCTTGCCGGACTTCTGTACGCCTTTCCGAAAACTTTCAGAGGAAGCGCCGCCGCTTCCGGTTTCCTGCTGATTCTGTCGGCATCCGCCGCTTTTTTCTGGAAACGGGAAAGAAAAAAACGGGAGGAAACGATCGTAACGGTGGAGCTGATCGAAGGAAATGTAAGGGTCGTTACGGAAGCCCTGATCGACAGCGGCAACACTTTGTATGATCCGATCAGCGGCAAACCGGTAAGCGTTGTGGAACGCGGCGTGCTGGAAGGCAGGATCGAACTGGGACGGCCGGAACGGTTCCGACTGGTGCCCTTTTACACGCTCGGAAGCAGGGGGCTGATGCAGACGGTCGAGATTGGGAAACTGAAGGTAAAAAGGGATGGGCAGGATCTGCTGCTTACTCATGTGCTCCTCGGCCTTTACGACGGGGAAGTGGCGCACGGCGGCAGCTATCGGATGATCCTGCATCCCGCATTGCTGAAAAGTCCCGCGTTGGTGCAAAGCTCCGCATTGCTGCAGAGCGGAAACGGCTGCAGGAGACGGCGGAGCAGGATGCACGGCAGGCTTTTGGACGCAGTGCATGAAAGATGCCGCGGAAGGCGGCAGAATGGGAGGAAACATGATATTAAAAGTGGCGATGCCAGGGAAAATACAATTTAAGATCATACGCAGGGAGACGGGATTCCTGCTGCCGGGCAGGGGAGATATTCATTACATAGGTGGGTCAGAGGTCCTTCCGCCTCCGCTGGAAGCAGATAAGGAGAGCGAGATCATCGGCGATCTGGGGACAGAATATGAGGATGAGGCGAAGGCCGTCCTGATCGAGCATAATCTGCGGCTGGTCGTTTACATAGCGAAGAAATTCGATAATACGGGAGTCGGCGTGGAGGATCTGATCTCCATCGGGACGATCGGGCTGATCAAGTCGATCAACACCTTCAAGCCGGATAAGAACATCAAGCTCGCTACCTATGCCTCCAGATGCATCGAAAATGAAATCCTCATGTATCTGCGCAGGAATAACAAGACGCGGATGGAAGTATCCATTGATGAACCGCTGAACGTGGACTGGGATGGCAACGAGCTCCTTCTGTCGGACATTCTTGGGACGGATGAAGACGTCATATATCGGGATATAGAAAATGAAGTGGAGAAAAATCTCCTGATGAAGGCGATCGACAGGCTGACCGAGAGGGAGAGAACGATCGTCAATCTGAGATTCGGCCTGAACACGCCGGACGGCCGGGAGATGACGCAGAAAGAGGTGGCGTCCCTTCTGGGGATTTCCCAGTCTTATATTTCCAGGCTGGAAAAAAAGATCATGAAAAGGCTAAAGCGGGAGATGGTGAGAGAATAAGCGGACGCCAGGCGGCACGGGACACCCAAAATACCGTTTTCCAGATTTTACTTTCCCAGGGAAGGTATATTTGGGTGAAATTGTGAGAATTCTCTATTCATAGAAAGAGAATGGAGGATTCGGCAATGGCACTGAACAAGGTGGAAATCTGCGGGGTAAATACTTCAAAGCTGACGGTGCTTACGAATGAGGAAAAAGAAAAGCTGTTTGAACGCATCCGGGAAGGGGACGAGGAGGCGAGGCAGCAGTACATCAAAGGAAATCTGCGTCTGGTCCTCAGCGTGATCAAACGTTTTTCCGCGAGCAGCGAAAATGTGGATGATCTGTTCCAGATCGGCTGTATCGGCCTGATCAAGGCAATTGACAATTTTGACCCGACGCTGAACGTGAAATTCAGTACCTATGCCGTCCCTATGATCATCGGGGAGATCCGCAGGTTCCTCAGGGACAACAACGCGATCCGGGTGAGCCGTTCGCTGAAGGATACGGCCTATAAGGCGATCTATGCCAGGGAAAATCTGATGAAGCAGAATCAGAAGGAGCCCACCATCGCCGAGGTGGCGACGGAAATCGGGATTCCCAAGGAAGACGTGGTATATGCGCTGGACGCCATCCAGAATCCCATGAGCCTTTATGAACCGGTCTATACTGACGGCGGGGATACGCTTTATGTGATGGATCAGATCAGCGACAAGAAGAACCGGGAAGAAGCCTGGGTGGAAAGCCTTTCTTTGAGCGAGGCGATGAAGCGGCTGAACGAACGGGAGTATGAGATCATTTCCCTGCGCTTCTTCGAGGGAAAGACTCAGATGGAGGTGGCGCAGATCATCGGCATTTCCCAGGCGCAGGTGTCAAGGCTTGAAAAGAATGCGCTGAAGGTGATGAAAAACTATCTGACGGCATGAAAAGGGGCGCCGGAGCGTGAGGCATGCGGCTTTCGGGCGGAAGCGGGACCTGTAATGGAACCGTTTCCGTCCCTTTTGCGTATACATAAAAAAAGAGGTAAACGGAGAGCGGGAAGATGCTGTTTTCTGAACTGAAATGCAAGGATGTGATCAATCTCAGGGACTGCAGGAAACTGGGGCATATCGAGGATTTTGAATTTGACGAATGCACGGGTTGCATCTGTAAGGTGATCGTGCCGGAGGGAACGAAATGGAAATCTCTTTTCGGCTGCGACGACGGACGTGAAATCTGCTACAAGGACATCAAACGGATCGGCCCGGACCTGATCATCGTGGACCTGCCGGAGTGCTGAGCATAAAAGACGCCTCCCTGCCGCCAACCGGTTGACACCAAAATTTCCCTTCGCTATAATTGACAAAAAGGGAGAAAACGGCATGTTTTCAGGAGGTAAACCATGAAGTGTCCATTCTGCGGTCACGACAATACGCGCGTGATCGATTCCAGGCCCGCGGATGAGAACAATTCCATCCGCCGCCGCCGCGTCTGCGATGAGTGCAGCCGGCGTTTTACCACCTATGAAAAGGTGGAGACCATTCCCCTCATTGTGATCAAGAAGGATGACAACCGGGAGACCTATGACCGTTCCAAGATCGAGGCAGGGGTGCTGCGAGCCTGCCATAAAAGGCCGGTGAGCGCCAACCAGATCACGAAGCTGGTGGACGATGTGGAAACAGAGATCTTTAACAGAGGGGAAAAAGAGGTTCCCAGCAGAGTGATCGGGGAGCTGGTCATGGACAGGCTGAAGAGCCTGGACGCGGTCGCCTATGTGCGTTTCGCTTCCGTTTACCGGGAATTCAAGGACATCAATACCTTTATGGACGAGCTGAAGAAGGTCATGGGCGGGAAGGAAGAATGATAGACAGGGAAATTCTTCTTGCTTTTTTTGAGTTTTGCGTATACAATATGCCAGGAACTGAAAACTAAATAGAGATCAGGTACTTTCACGCAAAAAGACGTAAAAGTGCTGAGAGAGAAAGGAAAACACATGAAGACAAAAGCAGTAAAACGGATCCTTTTGACTTTGGTGTGCAGTGCGCTGACTATTGCACTGGGCGCGTGCTCAGGTGATAAGGCAGGTGGGAACTCTTCTCAGATCACGATTGGGATACCTCAGGACATCGAGGACAGTCTTGACCCCCACAAAGCGGTGGCGGCAGGAACCAAGGAGGTATTGTTCAATCTGTACGAAGGTCTTGTCAAGCCCGACAGCAGCGGAGAGCTGCAGCCGGCCATTGCCAGTGATTATTCGATATCGGAGGATGCGACCACCTATACCTTCACATTGAGGGACGGGGTAAAATTCCATGACGGAAGCATGGTAACGGCCGAAGACGTGAAGTATTCCATAGACAGATGCGCCGATACCACGAACGGAGACCCGTTGGTAGCGGCGTATTCCAATATTAAGAGCGTCAACATCTTGGATGAGGATACGGTGGAAGTGGTCTTAAACACGCCGGACTCCGATTTCCTCGCGAACATGACCACGGCCATCATCCCGGCTTCCAATGAGAATCCGGACACCGATCCCATCGGGACAGGCCCTTACAGGTATGTATCCCGGTCGCCCCAGGAAAATTTTGTGGTGGAGAAATTCGATGATTACTGGGGAACCCCGGCCAATATCGAGCATGTCACCTTTAAGGTGTGCGCGAATGCGGATTCCATCGTCATGGACCTGCAGGGCGGCTCCATCGATATGTTCGCCCGTCTGACCACGACCCAGGCGTCACAGCTCGGCGACCAGTTCAATATCCTGGAAGGAACCATGAACCTGGTACAGGCCCTCTATCTGAACAATGCGGTGGAGCCTTTCACGGATGAACGGGTGCGCCAGGCGCTCTGTTACGCGGTGGACCCGCAGGAGATCATGGATCTGATCTCGGACGGCAAGGGAACCCAGATCGGAAGCAGCATGTTTCCTGCCTTCCAGAAATATTTCATGCCGGAGCTCAACGATCTGTATCCGCAGGATTTTGAAAAAGCGAAAGAGCTTTTGACAGAAGCGGGCTACCCGGATGGTTTTGCCTTCACCATTACCGTCCCGTCCAATTATCAGCAGCATATCGATACGGCGCAGGTGATCGCGGAGCAGCTAAAAAACATCAACGTGACGGCGGAGATTCAGCTGGTGGAATGGGAAACCTGGGTTTCAGAAGCCTATACAAACCGGAATTTCCAGTCAACCGTGGTCGGCGTGGACGCTTCCAGCCTGACGGCTGCTGCCCTGCTGTCCCGATTTGTATCGGATGCCCCGGATAATTTCATCAATTTCAGTAATGCGGACTATGACGCGGCCTACGCGCGTGCGGAAGCGGCGGTGGACGATGCGGAAAAGACGGAAGCATATAAGGAATGCGAGCGCATCCTTGCGGAGCATGCGGCGAACGTTTACATTCAGGATCTGCCCTGCCTGGTGGCTCTGAATAAGAAATATGCGGGATATGAGTTTTATCCGCTTTATGTCCAGGATATCGCAAAGCTGTACATTGTGGAGGAATGAGCGTAAAACGCTTCGGAAAGGAGATCGTATGAGACTGCTGATCCGAAAATTCATAGCCATGGTCATTACCATCCTGGCCGTGGCCTTCCTCGTTTTTCTGGCCTTCACCGTCATTCCGGGAGATCCAGCCACGGCGCAGCTTGGAACGCAGGCAACGCCGGAGCGGGTGGAGGCCCTGCGGGAGGAAATGGGGCTGAACCGGCCTTTCCTGGTGCGTTTCGGAGAGTGGATGTTAGGGATGCTTTGCGGCGATATGGGAACCTCCTACAGCTACCAGACGCCGGTTTCCTCCCTGGTGGGTGACAAGATCCCGATCACACTGACCCTGACGCTCATGGCCTTTCTGATGATGCTCGTCATCTCCATTCCCCTTGGGATCTATACGGCAAGGCATGAGGGCGGCGCGGCGGATCATGCCTTTATGGCCGTCAATCAGGTGATCATGGCTGTGCCGCCTTTCTTTTCCGGAATCCTGATCACGCTGGTCTTCGGCCTCATCCTGCGCCTGTTCACGCCGGGCGGCTATATTTCCTATACGCAGAGCATACCGGGCTTTATCGGCTATCTGTTTTTTCCGGCGCTGGCGATTGCCCTGCCTAAGGCCGCCATGACCGTCAAGCTTTTAAGAAGCTGCCTGGTCGGGGAAAAGAAAATGGATTATGCCAGGACGGCTTACAGCAGAGGAAACAGTACGAAAGAGGTCCTGTACCGGCACCTTTTAAAGAACGCCATGATCCCGGTGATCACCTTCCTGGGGATGGCGCTGTCCGATATGGTGGCGGGAAGCATTGTGATCGAGCAGGTGTTCAACATCCCCGGGCTGGGGAGGATCCTCCTGACTTCCATTTCCAACCGGGACTATCCTGTGGTGGAAGCGATCATTGTACTGCTTTCGTTTCTGGTCATTTTCATTAATTTCCTGGTGGATCTCATATACAGGAAGGTGGATCCGAGGATCCGGGTACAGTGAGGCCCGTAAAAGGAGCCCGTGTCCGACGGCCCGCTGCCTGAGCCGGACAGGAGGATTTTTATGAAGAAAAAAAATTTCAATCTGCTCCTTGGAGGCGCGCTCACCCTCATCGTCCTCGTTTTCGTCGGAGTAGGATTCTTCTGGACGCCCTGCGACCCGACGGCCATGGATGAATCGGCGCGTTTCGCGGGGATGAGCCTGGCCCATCCCTTTGGCTGTGATAATTTCGGCCGGGATATATTAAGCAGGGTGATGAAGGGCAGCGGGATGACGCTCGCCATCGCGGCGGCGACCGTGGCGGCAGGCACTTTTTTCGGGGTGCTCCTCGGCGCGTTTACCGGCTATTTCGGCGGCTGGCTGGATGAAGTGCTGATGCGGATCAACGACGTGCTTTTCGCTTTCCCCAGCATCCTGCTCGCGCTGGTTTTCATCAGCGTCCTGGGACCGGGGAAGAAAAATGTGGTCCTGGCGCTGGGTATCGCCTTTATTCCCAGCTTTGCGAGAATCGTGAGGGGAGAATTCATCCGCTGCAAAAACATGGACTACGTGAAGCTTGCCAGGCTTGCCGGGGCGGGAAGCCTGCGCATCATGTTCGTCCATATCCTTCCGAACACGGTCCAGGTCCTTCTGCCCGCGGTGATGATCGGCTTCAATAACGCGGTGCTCGCGGAGGCGGGCATGAGTTATCTGGGGATCGGCGTACAGCCGCCGGATTCCAGCCTGGGACGGATGCTTTCGGAATCTCAGAGCTATCTGTTCACATCGCCCGGGGCCGCGCTGTTTCCAGGCATGTTCATCGTGCTCATGGTGCTCGGCTTCAGCCTCCTGGCGGACGGGCTGAGAGAAAAAGGCGCACAGGCCGCCTGAGGACGAGAAAGGAGAAGGCGCAGATGTTGGATGTAATTGATCTGAATCTGGTATTTTCTGACCATCTGATCCCGGAAACGGTGGTGCATCATCTGAATCTGCATATGGACGAAGGAGATCTGGTGGGCCTGGTGGGCGAGTCCGGTTCCGGGAAATCCATGACGGCCCTGGCCATCGCAGGTCTCCTCTCCCGGCATGACATGAAAAAGACGGGACAGATCCTGTTTCGGGGCACAGACCTTCTGACCTGCCCCAGGAAGCAGCTGCGCGCCCTTCAGGGAGATGAGATAGGGATCGTGTTCCAGGAGCCGCTGACCTCGCTGAATCCGGTGTACCGCATCGGCTGGCAGGTGGAGGAGAGCCTGCGCATCCACCGGCCTCAGATGAATGCCGCCCAGAGAAGGGAGCGGGCGCTTCAGATGCTGGAGGCGGTGGAGCTGTCCGATCCGGAGAGGATCTATGCTTCCTACCCTCATCAACTTTCCGGCGGGCAGCGTCAGAGAGTGATGATCGCGTCTGCCATGATCTGTTCCCCTTCCCTTCTGATCGCGGACGAACCCACCACGGCGCTGGACGTGACGGTCCAGCTTTCCATCATAAAGCTTCTTTCCAGGCTGAATCGGGAAAACAGGACGGCAATCCTGTTCATCTCCCATGACCTGAGCCTGGTGAAGCGGCTGTGCATGCGGGTCGTGGTGATGAAGGACGGCAGAGTTGTGGAAGAAGGGGATACAAAGCAGGTGTATGAACATCCTAAGGATGCCTATACGCGCAGGCTGATCGCGTCGATCCCAAAAATCGAAAGAAAAGGATCCATCCCGGAAGGAAAGGAGGGCGCGGCATGCGGCAGATAAAGCATTTTACGCAAAACGCCCTTCCGGACAGGCACATCCTGGAAGTGGAGAACCTCTGTGTTTCCTATGAACGCCGGGAAGGCGGGCTGTTCCGGAAAGAAGAGAGGATGCAGGTGCTGCATAATGTTTCCTTCTCTATCCGCAAAGGCGAGGTGCTCGGCCTGGTGGGAGAGAGCGGCTGCGGGAAATCCACCCTTTCGCGGACCATTCTCGGCTTGCAGACAAGGTATGAAGGCAAGGTCCGCTGTGCGGCCAGGATGCCTCAGATGATATTCCAGGACCCTTACAGTTCCCTGAATCCGGCGAAAAAAGTCGGATGGATCCTGGAGGAGCCGCTGCGGCTGAATACGAAGCTGTCCGGAAAGGAGCGCAGGCTGAAGGCACTGGACATGCTGGACCGTGTGGGCCTGGAGGAAAAGATCGCGGACCGGCTTCCCAGGCAGCTTTCCGGCGGACAGCGTCAGCGGGTGTGCATCGCGGAGAGCCTGATGCTCGAACCCGAGCTCCTCATCGCTGATGAGCCGGTTTCCGCTCTGGATGTGACCATCCAGGCACAGATCCTGGAACTTCTCATCCGGCTTCAGAGAGAAATGGGACTTGCCATCCTTTTCATTTCCCACGATATGCGTGTGGTCTATCAGCTCAGCCAGAGAGTGATGGTCATGAAGGACGGGCGCATTGTGGAAAGCGGGGATGTGGATGAGGTTTACTTTCATCCTAAGCACCCGTATACGAAGGAACTGCTGGAAGCTGCCGGGATCGAAGACGAAGCGGCGCGGCAGATGAAAGGAGACTGACATTTGTTCCGGAAATTTTATCCCGATGAATATCGGGAGAGCGCATATGTGCTCGACTATGAAAAGTTTTACCGGGAAGGCTATCGGGGCATCATTTTTGATATCGACAACACATTGGTTCCTCACGGTGCGCCGGCGGATGAAAAAAGCATCGCCCTGTTCGGCCGCCTGAGAGAGATAGGCTTTGACTGCGTGCTCCTTTCCAATAATAAGGAACCGCGGGTGAAGCCTTTTGCTGGCGCGGTCGGGGCGCGTTATATTTATAAGGCGGGCAAGCCTGCGGCGGCGAATTACCGCAGGGCGATGGAGATGATGGGGACGGATCAGGGCAGCACGCTTTTTGTGGGCGATCAGCTCTTTACCGATGTCTGGGGGGCCAAAAATGCAGGGATCCACAGCATCCTGGTAAAGCCCATCGATCCTAGGGAAGAGATACAGATCGTCCTGAAGCGGTATCTGGAACGGATCGTTCTTTATTTTTACCGGAAGGAAAGGAAGGCAGAACATGATTGACGGAAAAACTGCGGTCTGCGGACTGATCGGCGATCCGGTGGAGCATACGCTCTCGCCGGTCATCCATAACACGCTGGCGCGTGAAACGGGAAGGAATCTGGTCTACGTGCCGTTTCCCGTAAAGGCGGAAAGGGTGGGAGATGCCATAAAAGGCGCGCGTGCCCTTTCCATACGTGGATTAAATGTGACCGTCCCGCACAAGAGCGCGGTGATCCCTTTTTTGAACAGCGTGGAAAAGGAAGCCGCCATGATCGGAGCGGTCAATACTCTTGTGCCGGAAGGGGAAGGCTACCGCGGCTATAACACAGACCTGACAGGGCTGGGACGCGCGCTCGATTCGGAGGGCGTAAAATTGAAGGACGAACGGGTCATTTTGCTCGGCGCGGGAGGCGCCGCCAGAGCGGCGGCGTTCCTGTGCGCTCTGCGGGGAGCCTCGGAAGTGTGGCTCTTAAACCGCACGCTGCAAAAGGCGCAGGAGCTTGCCGGAGAAGTCAACTGCGCTGTGGGCAGGGAATGTATGAAGCCGCTCGCTCTGTCTGACTGGGAAAGGATTCCGGAAGGCCGCTATCTCGCTATCCAGGGGACAAAGGTGGGACTTGCGCCCGATACGGAAAACGCGCCGATCGAAGACGAAAGGTTTTACCGTCTCATCCACACCGGTTATGATCTGATCTACCGGCCTGTCTGCACCAAATTCATGCGCCTTACGGAAGCGGCGGGCGGAAATGCCTTTAACGGGCTGAAAATGCTCCTGTATCAGGGTGTGGAAGCATTTGAACTCTGGACCGGAGAGCCTGTGTCAGAAGAACAGGCGATGATCTGCTATGAACGGATGAAGAAGGAGCTTTCTGGAGATGAGTGACGAAAAGACGGTTACGATCTTCCTGATCGGATTTATGGGCAGCGGAAAGAGCACGGTCGGAAGGAGCCTGAGCCGGAGGCTTTTGCTCCCCTTTACGGATACCGACGTCCGGATCGAAAAAGAACAGGGAAAGAGCATTTCGGATATTTTCGCGCAGGATGGCGAGGAAGCGTTCCGCTGGATGGAGACACAGGCGCTCCGTTCGATCAGCCGCTCGCAGCTGCCTCAGGTGGTCTCCACGGGCGGGGGGCTTCCCATGCGCATGGAAAACCGGGATATCCTCAAGGAGGCCGGAACAACGGTGTTCCTGCGGGTGCGCCCGGAGACAGTATATGAGAGGCTGCACGGGGATACCAGCAGGCCGCTCCTGCAAAAGGTGGACCCCGAGGAGGAGATTCGCCGGCTGCTTGACGTAAGGAACCCTCTTTATGAAGAAGCAGCGGATATCATCGTGGACGTGGACGGAAAGACACCTAAGGAGCTGGCGGAGGAGATCGAAGCCGCCTGCGCGGAGAAAACGCTTTCGGCAGATAAAATGCTTCAGGTGAAAAAAACGCTTCAGAATGGAGGAAATCAGTGATGAAGATACTTGTCATAAACGGGCCGAACCTGAATTTTCTGGGGATACGGGAAAAGGCGGTGTATGGGACGCAGGATTACCGATACCTGCTTTCCCTTTTAAAGAAAAAAGGGGAGGAAGACGGCTGCCAGGTGGAGACATTTCAGAGCAACCACGAAGGCGCGATCATCGACCGGATCCAGGAGGCTTATTTTGACGGGACGGACGGGATCGTCATCAATCCCGGGGCCTATACTCATTACAGCTATGCGATCCGGGACGCGCTGGCGAGCGTGCAGATGCCTAAGGTAGAGATCCATATTTCGGACATCACGGCAAGAGAGGAGTTCCGGAAGATCTCCGTCACCGCCCCTGCCTGCGACAGACAGATTTACGGGCATGGGCTGGACGGCTATCTGGAGGCCATCGACTTTATCCTTGAGAGAAAACCGGAGAAAAAGGCCTAGTTTTTTGGTTTCTGTAAAAAAAGAGTTGAAATATAAGAACTTTTATTATAAACTGGTAGAGAATTAAACGAAAAATTTCAGGAGGAAGATTTTTTATGATTTCTGCAGGCGATTTCAGAAATGGTGTTACGATCGAAGTAGATGGCAATATTTTTCAGATAATTGAGTTTCAGCATGTAAAGCCCGGCAAGGGTGCGGCATTCGTCAGGACAAAGCTGAAGAACATCATTAACGGAGGCGTGGTTGAGAAGACCTTCCGTCCCACTGAGAAATTCCCGCAGGCACGTATTGACAGAAAGGATATGCAGTATCTTTACGCGGACGGCGATCTGTATACGTTCATGGATACGGAAACCTATGATCAGATTTCCTTGAATAAGGACACGGTAGGCGATGCCCTCAAGTTCGTGAAGGAAAACGAAGTGTGCAAGGTCTGCTCCCATAACGGCAGCGTGTTCGCAGTCGAGCCGCCTCTGTTCGTTGAACTGGAGGTCACTGATACCGAACCCGGTTTTAAGGGTGATACGGCGACCGGCGCTTCCAAGCCCGCTACCGTAGAGACCGGCGCTGTTGTTTCCGTTCCGCTGTTCGTCAACCAGGGAGACAAGATCAAGATCGATACCAGAACGGGTGAGTATCTGTCCAGAGTATAAGGGACAGGCGGTGTCCGCCCTGCATTCTCTCTGAAAGAAAATTCTTTATGCCTATAAGACAATAAGATTCTCCGCATACTATCAGAATGATAGAGGAGAGTTTTATTGTCTTTTTTTTACACATCTAAATCCTATCAGAAATATCTATCATAAAACATACCTATCAGACGAAATCCGGATTCTATCATCAGATCAAAAAGAAAAGAGAGGACAGCTTATGACATTGGAACAGTTTGTAAATAAAGTGGAAAACGCAGTCCGCGCTTATTTCGGGAGCGGGCTGCAGATCACGGTCCAGAAGATCATGAAAAATAACAGCGTGGAGATGACAGGGCTGATTTTCATGGAAAAGGGAAGCGACATTGCGGCTACCATCTATCTGGACAGTTATTATGAAGAATATGAAAAGGGGACGCCCCTGGGGGAAATCGTCAGGCAGCTCATCCTGGCCTATGAGGACCACCGGCCGGTGGAAAAACTGAAGCTGGATTTTTTCCGGGATTATGAACAGGTGCGGGCGCGCCTTGCCTGCAGGCTGATCAACCTGGAAAGAAACTGTGAGCTGCTCGAACAGACGCCGCATCAGGTCTGGCTTGATCTGGCGGTAACGCCCTGCTGTATCCTGATGGGAGACGAGCTTGGCTGTGCCTGTATCCAGATCCGTTATGAACATATGAGACGCTGGAAGATCGATGAGGAGAGCCTGATTGGGGAAGCGATGGCGAACATGCGCCAGATACTCAGGCCTGAGTTCATATCGATGGCGGAGTTCCTTTATGATCTGGCACGTAGTACAGGGCCGGTACAGATGCCGGAAACGGAGCCGGAAAAAAAGGAAATGTTCATCCTTTCCAACACCCAGCATTTTTACGGAGCGGCGGCGCTTCTTTATCCGGAAGTATACGAGCTCCTTGCTGGGGAGAAAAAGGGATTTTTTATCCTCCCCAGTTCCGTCCATGAAGTGATCCTGCTCGCGGATACAGGGCAGGAAAGCCGTTCCGGGCTGTACCGGATGGTGAGCGAGGTGAACGCAGGGAATGTCCCGCAGGAGGAGTTTCTTTCAAACAGCGTCTATTATTTCGACCGGAAAGAGAAAAAGATCAGGATTCTTTAAGCCTTGGTCTGTTCCGGCGTCCGGGGCCGTGCGTACTGTGAAAAAGAAATGAACTTTTTCTTAATTCAGAAAAAGTTGCTGGACATCGGGAACAAGTTGTGCTATCATATAAAACTGTGATGCGTATGTAATATTTGTAATAAAGTTGTAACAACTTTGTGATTCCATACGCGGCAAAATTATATGAAGCTGTACAGCTTTGCACCCGTAGTCTAATGGATAGAACGGAGGCCTCCGACGCCTTTAATGCAGGTTCGATTCCTGTCGGGTGCATTTTTGCTATTTTTTGGAACTTTTCATGTGTTTCAGAAGAAAAGAAGGTGTCAAATTGAACGAAAAACAGATGAAAGATACGGAAGAAAAAATACCGGACATCAAACAGGAGCACGAGCTGCACGAACTGCCCTGGTGGAAGGAAATCGTCCGGATCATGAAGAAAAATACGAAAAGCTTTGTGATAGTGGTCCTTGTGGCAGTGGTGCTTTTGGGTGTGGGGATCCTGCTGGGCTCACTGATCGGGAAAAGGAAGACGGTAAACCAGACGGCGGCTGCTGAAACGCAGACTGCCGAAACGCAGACACAGACAGCAGAGACGGAGGCGGCTTACGTCCCGCTGGAGGAAAATGCATATCCCGAGATCAACGCGCTGATCGAGAAGTATTACAAGGCTGCCGCTGAGGGAGATATTGACACGATCAATTCCATCAAGGATCATTCCGAACAGACGGAGCTTCTTCAGATACAGGAAAAGAGCAAATATCTTGAGGATTATGAGGATATCAACTGTTATACAAAGCCCGGGCCGGAAGAAAACTCCTATGTGGTCTATGCCAGCTATTATGCGAAGTTTAAGGATATAGAACGTCCGGTATGCGGTCTGAATACCTTTGTGGTGTGCCGCAACAGCGAGGGGGAGTATTATATCCATGACTGTGCCGATGATGAAGCCATGCGGGAATACCGGATCAGCGTCACGAAACAGGATGATGTGGTGGAGCTGTTCAACCGGGTGCAGGTGGAATACAATGAGGCTGTGACAGAGGACGAAGAGCTTGCGGCTTTCCTCACGCAGCTTTCTGAGGAACTGAAGGCTTCTGTGGGCGATGCGCTCGAAGAGATGGAGACTCAGACGGAGGAGGCGGCCGACGCCCAGCAGACGGAAACCGAGGAGGTTTCTCAGGAAACGGAGAGCGCGGCGGATGAAAGCACGGAAGGCGGTTCTCTCGTTATGGCCACGGATGTGGTGAACATCCGCAGCTCGGACAGCGAAACGGCGGATGTGCTCGGAAAGGCGCAGGTGGGCGACACGTTTGCCCTACTGGAAACAAGGGAAAACGGCTGGTCTGAAGTGGAATATAATGGCGGTGAGGCTTTCATCAAGTCAGAGTATCTCGCCCCGGTCTCCGAAGGGGAGGAAGCCTCTGAGGAAGAAAGCGCGCAGCAGGATGAAGTGCCCGCAGCGGGAGAGGCAACGGACACCGTCGATGTGTCCGATGTTCCGAACAGCGGGACCTACCGCCTGACTACGACCGTAAATATCAGGAGCAGCGCGAACGAAAACGCGGACAGGATCGCTGTCGGCTATTCCGGAGACGAGGTTGAGATCCTGATGAAGCAGGCGGATGGCTGGACCAAGGTGCGTTTTAACGGGGAAACCGGATATATCAGGACCGACGTCCTGAGATAAGGAAATCATACGGCAGGATTGCCGTATAAGAAGCAGAACCGGGGGAATGCTTAGAAAAAAGGCATTCCCCCGGTTTTTATGGAAACTCATGAAGCGCGAAAACTTTCGTTCCCGGAGGAGAATGTCGGGAAGGAGTTTGAAAAAGTGGCGATGAAAAGCGATGACGCGGCTCTTTTCAGGGAGATACAGAAGAATGCGGAGATGGGGATAAAGGCAATAGAAACCCTGCTTCCCAAGGTCGGAGACGATCCTTTCAGCCTGTATCTGAACCAGAAGGAGCTGCAGTATTCACAGATCAGGGACAGGGCGAAGAGGGAGATGCTCAGGGAAAAGGAAGAATATGCCAGGATCGGCGCGGTTTCAGAGCTGGCTCTGAAGGGCAGCATCCATGCCGGCACCATTTTCAATACCAGCATCAGCCATATCGCCGATCTTATGATCCGGGGAAACAGCCGTGGGATCTCCGGCATATGGAAGGCGCTGAACCATCATGAAAACGCAGGGGAGGAAAGCCGGGAGCTGGCGGAGGAGCTCCTGAACCTGGAGCAGAAGAATATCACGGAGCTGAAAAAATATCTCTGAACGGGGCCGGAAGGACTTGCATCCCTGCTTTTCCCAAGATATAATAAAACAGACAAAGGAGTCTGAAAGCCCGGAACGGCTCGTTTTGTTCCGGGCTTTTTTGCAGATTCATGGGCGCGCTGTTTTGCTTTTAGACGCCAAAGAATAAAGAAGGAGGAAGCAAGTATGTCTTATGTAGACGAGGTCATCGCACAGGTGATCGAAAAGAATCCCGCGCAGCCGGAATTCCATCAGGCGGTAAAGGAGGTCCTGGAATCACTCAGGGTTGTGATCGAGGCAAATGAAGAAACTTACAGAAAGGACGCTCTGCTGGAGAGGCTGGTCAATCCTGAACGCCAGGTGATCTTCCGCGTTCCGTGGGTGGATGATGAGGGGAAGGTTCAGGTGAATACAGGCTACCGCGTGCAGTTTAACAGCGCGATCGGGCCTTACAAGGGCGGGCTGCGTCTGCATCCTTCCGTGAATCTCGGCATCATTAAATTCCTTGGCTTTGAACAGGTGTTCAAGAATTCCCTGACCGGCCTTCCGATCGGCGGCGGCAAGGGAGGCTCCGATTTCGATCCCAAGGGAAAATCCGACAGAGAAGTGATGGCCTTCTGCCAGAGCTTTATGACGGAGCTGTTCCGCCATATCGGTCCCGATACGGATGTGCCTGCAGGAGATATCGGAACGGGGGCGAGAGAGATCGGATACATGTTCGGCCAGTACAAGAGGATCCGCAACGCTTATGAAGGCGTCCTGACCGGAAAGGGATTAAGCTACGGCGGCTCTCTGGCAAGGACTGAAGCGACCGGATACGGGCTGCTGTACATCACGAAGGAAATGTTAAAGTGCAACGGCATCGACATTGCCGGCAAGACCATTTCGGTTTCCGGTTCCGGAAACGTTGCCATTTATGCGATCCAGAAGGCGCAGCAGATGGGAGCGAAGGTCGTGACCTGCTCCGATTCCACCGGCTGGGTCTATGATCCGGAAGGAATCGACCTGGACGCACTCAAGGAGATTAAAGAAGTGAAGCGCGGCAGGGTGTCCGATTACCTGAACTACAGGCCGCAGGCTGAATATCACAGCGGAAAAGGCGTATGGAGCGTGAAGGTGGATATCGCTCTTCCCTGCGCGACCCAGAATGAGCTCACGCTTTCCGATGCGGAAGGTCTGGTCGCCAACGGTGTCATCGCTGTCTGCGAAGGCGCGAACATGCCTACCACGCTGGATGCTACCGAGTACCTGCAGAAGAACGGCGTCCTGTTCGTTCCCGGAAAGGCGGCGAATGCGGGCGGCGTAGCGACCTCTGCCCTGGAGATGAGCCAGAACAGCGAGCGTTTGAGCTGGTCCTTTGAGGAAGTGGATGAGAAGCTGCAGAATATCATGGTCAACATCTTCCACAACCTGGACGAAGCTGCAAAGCGTTACGGGATGGAAGGCAATTATGTGGCAGGAGCCAATATCGCTGGCTTTGAGAAAGTCGCAAACGCGATGGCGGCACAGGGGATCGTCTAAAGCCTGAAGCTCTGCCAAAACGGGATCTGGCAAGACCGGCCCCGATAAAATACAGGAAAACGGAAATCCCGCAGCCGCTTCTGGCTGCGGGATTTCCGTCTTGACGGGGAAAGACGGGCAGCGGGCAAAAGGGATCCGGAGCGATTTTTGGCGCATAAAAAGTTTATACAGGGAGGGCTACTTTTCTTCCGCTTTTTATGGTAAGATAGAAACACTGATAAGATCCGGAAAGGAGAGACGGCTGAAGATGCAGAAAAGAGGGACGGAAAAAGCCATAATCATATATATCTGCCTTGCGGCAGTCCTGGTTCTGTGCATTGTAAAGTTTGATGTGATCCTGGCGGGAGTGTCAAGACTCTGGAATGTCGTATTTCCGCTTGTCCTCGGCGTAGGCATGGCATACGTGCTGAATATTGTCCTGGTGCGAGTGGAGCGGCTGTATTTCCCGCATTCGAAAAACCGTTTTATCCAGGCGACACGCCGGGGGGTAGGGATCGTGGTTTCCATTCTCCTTGTGGTTGCACTGCTTGCGCTGGTAGGGCGTCTGGTCATCCCGGAGCTGGGAAAGGCGTTCGCCGTGATCGGACAGAATATCCCGGAGGTCCTGGATTCGGCGGCGGAATGGCTGGAAGAGAATGGAACGTTCAACGCCTCGGATTACCTGAACCAGATTGACTGGAACAGTATCATGGACAAGATCGTGAACGTGGCGCGCGCCGGGATCGGAAGCGTTGTGAATTCCACCATAAGCGTGGTCGGAAGCGTTGTGGGCGGCGTAGTCAATTTCTTCATCGGCCTGATCTTTGGCGTCTACATCCTTGTGGGAAAGGAACGCCTGGCCTCTCAGGCCAAGAGGATCATGCATGCCTATCTGAGAGAGCGGACGGTCAGGCAGATCACCAGGATCCTGGAGACAGCCAACGCTACTTTTTCCAGTTTTATCATCGGCCAGTGTACGGAGGCACTGATCCTGGGTACACTCTGTACTGTGGGGATGATGATCTTTGACTTTCCCTACGCAGTGATGATCGGTTCATTTATCGGCGTGACGGCGCTGATCCCCATTGTAGGAGCTTATCTCGGCGCGTCGGTAGGGGCCTTTATGATCCTGACGGTAGACCCCCTGAAGGCGCTTCTTTTTCTCGTGTTCATCCTCGTCCTGCAGCAGGTTGAGGGCAACCTGATCTATCCCAGGGTGGTCGGTTCATCCATCGGACTTCCCGGGATGTGGGTGCTCGCGGCCGTGACGGTGGGCGGCGGTCTTCTGGGAATCGGAGGCATGCTCCTGGGCGTTCCGCTGGCGGCGACATTTTACAAGCTGTTCAGAAGCAGCGTGAATGAGAGAAACCACAGAAAGGACGAAAGACAGGGAAAAAATGCGCCTGCACGGCCTCCGGTACCTGCACGGTCTCCGGCACACGGACGAAACGCGGCAGCAGACAGAAGAAAGAACGAGAAGGGAAGATAGCGGATGAAGGACAAATACAAAAGACTGGTGATGAACCGCATTATTATCACAGTGCTGCTTCTGTTGATACAGATCGTATGGATCGTGTTCATGCTGGAAAAGCTGACGGAATATGTGAGCTGGATCACGACGGTGTTTTCTATCCTGAGCATTTTGATCGTGCTTTATATCATTGGGAAGGATGACAATTCCGCCTATAAGATCGCCTGGATCATACTGATCATGGCCCTGCCTCTGTTCGGCGGGCTCTTCTACCTGTTTTCCGGAGATAAGAAACCTTCTCGTAAACTGCGCGGAAAGCTGTACGCGCAGCATGATCAGTACAGAAAATATCTGAAAAAAGAGGATGGGGTCGGAGAGCTTTCCCCCGATGTGAAAGAGCAGAGCGGAAGAGCGGCGGGCACCTTCCGGTATGTGGAGAAGGTGAGTGATTTCCCCGCCTATACGGACACGGAAGTGAAATATTATCCTTCCGGGGAAGAAATGTTCGTGGATATGCTGGAGGACTTGAAAAGCGCGCAGCATTTCATCTTTCTGGAGTATTTCATCGTCTCGGAAGGAAAAATGTGGGAGAGCATCCTCAAGGTGCTGAAAGAAAAGGCAGCGGCGGGCGTGGATGTCCGCATGATCTATGATGACATGGGCTGCGTGACCAGGCTGCCGGCCGGATATGACGGATGGATTGAAAAATTCGGCATCAAATGCATGGCGTTCAACCCGGTCGTCCCTTTCTTTTCCCTGGTCATGAATAACCGGGACCATAGGAAGATCCTGGTGATCGACGGACATACGGGATATACCGGAGGAATTAATCTGGCGGATGAATATATCAACGAGATCGTGCGTTTCGGTTACTGGAAGGATACCGGAGTCCGGCTGAAGGGCGAGGGTGTCTGGAGCTTTACAGAGATGTTTTTGGAAATGTGGAATGCCTTCCGGAAAGAGGATGAGGACATTGACCGTTTCCGCCCGCATGTATGGCATCCGGAGGCTTTTGGCGGAAAGGGGCTTGTCCAGCCCTATACGGACTCGCCTTTGGATAATGAGACCATAGCGGAAAACGTCTACCTGGATATCCTGCATCAGGCGAAGAAGTATGTTTATATCTTTACCCCTTACCTGATCGTGGATGATGTGATGAGGAACGCCCTCTGCCTGGCGGCAAAGAGGGGGGTGGATGTGCGTATCGTAACGCCCGGCATCCCGGATAAGCCGACCATCTTCCGCCTGACCCGTTCCAACTATCCGCCGCTTCTGCGCGCAGGGATCAGGATATATGAATATACTCCCGGTTTCATCCATGCCAAGAGCTATATCAGCGATGATGAGTTCGGCGTAGTAGGCAGCGTGAACATGGATTTCAGGAGCCTGTACCTGCATTTTGAATGCGCCACGCTTTTGTATCGGACGGAGGGCTTGATGGAACTGAAAGAGGACAGCGTGAAGACGATCGGGCAGAGCCGTGAGATCACCCTGGACGACTGTAAGAAAGGGATCATAGGAGGGCTGGTGGATTCGGTCCTGCGGGTGTTTGCCCCTCTGTGCTGACAACGTCTGCCCGCGTGTTGACGGCATGGCGTTGACAAGGGAAAAAATTGTATTTATAATGGGATAGATTCAGGCAATTTTGGAGGAAACAGACGTGGAAAAATACGGTGTAAATGAATTGAGAAAGATGTTCCTGGACTTTTTTGAGAGCAAAGGGCATCTGGTACTAAAAAGCTTTTCCCTGGTGCCGCACAACGACAACAGCCTGCTTTTGATCAATTCCGGCATGGCTCCGCTGAAGCCTTACTTTACGGGCCAGGAGATCCCGCCCAGAAGAAGGGTGGCGACCTGTCAGAAGTGTATCCGCACGGGAGATATTGAGAATATCGGAAAGACGGACAGGCACGGCACTTTTTTTGAAATGCTGGGAAATTTTTCCTTCGGGGATTATTTCAAGCATGAGGCGATCGCATGGTGCTGGGAGTTCCTGACCCAAGTGGTGGGCCTTGATCCCGACAGGCTGTATCCTTCCGTCTATAAGGATGACGATGAGGCCTTTGATATCTGGAACAAGGAGATCGGCATTGCGCCGGAGAGGATCTTCCGTTTCGGAAAAGAAGATAATTTCTGGGAGCATGGTTCCGGTCCCTGCGGCCCCTGCTCCGAGGTGTATTATGACCGCGGCGAGAAGTATGGCTGCGGAAAGCCTACCTGTACGGTGGGCTGCGACTGTGACCGCTACATGGAAGTATGGAACAATGTGTTCTCCCAGTTTAACAATGACGGTCATGGACATTATACGGATCTGATCCAGAAGAATATTGATACAGGCATGGGCCTGGAGCGCCTGGCAGTGGTGGTGCAGGACGTGGATTCCATTTTTGATGTAGACACCATCCAGTCGTTGAGGGACAGAGTCTGCGAGATGGCGGGAAAGACTTATAAGGAAAAACATGAGTGGGACGTTTCCATCCGTATCGTGACAGACCATATCCGCTCCGCCACCTTCATGATCTCGGACGGCATCATGCCTTCCAATGAGGGCAGGGGCTATGTGCTGCGGCGTATCATCCGCCGCGCGGCGCGCCATGGAAGGCTCCTGGGGATCGAAGGGGAATTCCTTTCTGATCTGAGCCGCACTGTGATCGAGGGAAGCCGTGACGGTTATCCTGAGCTGGAAGAGAAGAAGGAATTTATTTTCAAGGTCCTCTCTCAGGAAGAAAACAAGTTCAGCCGGACCATCGATCAGGGGCTGAACATGCTTTCCGAGCTTTCCGGTCAGATGGCAGAGGAAGGGAAAACACAGCTTTCCGGCGCGGATGCGTTCCGCCTGTATGATACTTACGGTTTCCCGCTGGACCTGACCAAGGAAATCCTGCAGGAAAAAGGATTTTCCGTGGATGAGGACGGCTTCGCGGCATGCATGAAAGAGCAGAAGGAGAAGGCGCGTGCTGCCAGGAAAGTGACCAACTACATGGGAGCGGACGCTACGGTTTATGAGCAGATCGATCCCGCCATCACTTCTGAATTTGTTGGCTATGACAGGCTGACTTGGGAATCCCCGGTCGTGGCGATGACCACGGAGGACGAGGTGGTGGAAGCGCTGACCGACGGAGAGAGCGGCACCATCATCGTGGAACAGACGCCTTTTTATGGCACCATGGGAGGCCAGTGCGGGGATACCGGTATGATCCGCACCGCAGAAGGCGAATTTGAAGTGCAGGATACCATCCATCTGCTGGGCGGAAAGATCGGCCATGTAGGAAAGATGACGAAAGGCATGCTGCGTATGGGAGATAAGGTGGAGCTTTGCGTGGATGCGCAGAAACGGGCGGATACCTGCAAGAATCACAGCGCGACGCATCTGCTCCAGAAAGCGCTGCGCATCGTGCTCGGTTCCCATGTGGAGCAGGCTGGTTCCTATGTGGACCCGAACAGGCTGCGTTTTGACTTCAGTCATTTCTCAGCCATGACACAGGAAGAACTGGACCGGGTGGAGAAGATCGTCAACGATGAGATTACGGCGCATCTTCCGGTGGAGACCAGCATCATGACGCTGGAGGAAGCGAAGAAGACCGGAGCCATGGCGCTGTTTGGCGAAAAGTATGGCGATAAGGTACGGGTCGTCCGGATGGGAGATTTCTCCACAGAGCTGTGCGGAGGTACGCATGTGGCAAATACAGGAGATATCTCCGTGTTCAAGATCCTTTCCGAAAGCGGCGTCGCAGCCGGCGTCAGGAGGATCGAGGCGCTTACCGGACCGGCCGTGTTTGCCTATTACAGGGAGCAGGAGAACCGTCTCGCAGAAGCGGCGAAGATCGTGAAGGCAACGCCCGCGACCCTGAATGAGAAGCTGGAGCATCTGATGGCCGAGATGAAGAAGCTGACTGCGGAAAATGAATCCTTAAAGAGCAGAGCGGCCAAGGAAGCCCTGGGCGATGTGAAGGATCAGGTGCAGGATGTGAAGGGCGTGAAGCTGATCGCGGCCCGTGCGGACGGCGTGGATATGAACGGTCTGAGGGAACTGGGTGACCAGTTAAAGGAAAAGCTGGGCGAAGGCGTGATCGTGCTGGCCTCTGCGCAGGACCAAAAGGTGAACCTGGTGGCGATGGCAACGGACGGGGCGATGAAGAAGGGAGCCCATGCGGGCAATCTGATCAAGGGAATCGCAGCCCTTGTCGGCGGCGGAGGCGGCGGAAGGCCGAATATGGCCCAGGCCGGAGGAAAGAAGCCGGAGGGGATCGATGATGCCCTGAAGCAGGCGGCTTCCGTTCTGGAAGGACAGCTCATCTGAGCTGTCCCCGGACCGTTCCTAAGCGGAAACGGCTTGAAAGGCAGGCGCGGTTTTTCGCCCGGCGCGGAGCGGAATGGGACGGAAGGCCAAAAAGTGCGAAAAAAGTCTTGACGTGAGGTCTTTTTTTGGTATAATAATTGATGTGCACTGGTGTGCATTAAAAACCCAATCAGTCAAGAACTTGAAGGGACTGAAGGGAGGTCAGGTGTGAGCTATGTCTAATATTATCGTAAAAGAAAATGAGACTTTGGACAGCGCGCTTCGTCGTTTCAAAAGAAGCTGTGCGAAGGCTGGTATTCAGCAGGAGATCCGTAAGAGAGAGCATTACGAGAAGCCCAGCGTAAGACGCAAGAAGAAGTCCGAGGCGGCAAGAAAGCGTAAATATAATTAAGCGAACGGAAGTCCTTGGTAGATATCTATCAAGGACTTGTGTTTTAAAAGGCGGAAATTTCCATTTTCTGCCTTTCACTTACTGCATCACTGAAAAAAAGGACGGAAGCGGCGGCAGGCTGCTTCAGAAAGGTACGGGGACGAATGGAAAGAAACTGGAAGATGAGGGTGATCGGTCTCGCCCTGGCGGCATTGATCGGCATTGGCACGCTGTTCGGCAGCGGAGTGGACGCGAAAGCGGCTGGCGCGATCGCAAAGGGGATTGATGTTTCCATGTATCAGGGAGCGATCAACTGGAGCGCTGTGGCGTCGGAAGGCTACAGCTTCGCTTTTGTACGTGTAGGCAGCGCGAAGAGCGGCCTGGATCCCTATTTTGCCCAGAACATGGTAGGTGCGGCGGCAGCCGGGATGAAGACGGGCGTTTATCTGTATTCGTATGCTACAACGGTGGAAGCGGCTATGGCGGAGGCGCAGTTCACGCTGGCTGCGATCGCGCCCTTCACGGTGAATATGCCGGTGGTATTTGATATCGAGGATGCGGTACATAAAACTCTGTCCACGCAGGAGCTGGTGGCTCTCGTGGTCGCGTACTGTTCTGTGATCCAGAGCGCAGGGTATTATCCCATGGTTTATTCCAATAAGAATATGCTGACCACGCAGATCGGCGTTGTTCCTTATGATGTGTGGGTAGCCCAGTATGCGGACGCATGCGAATATCCGAATCCTTCGTTCTGGCAGTTTACCAGCAGCGGCGCCGTGAGCGGCATCAACGGACGAGTGGATCTCAATTTCCAGTTTAAGGATTATTCCAGCATCATCATCCCCTACGGCTTTACGACGAGGAACGGGCAGACCTATTTTTATAATAATTATAAAATGCAGTACGGCTGGGTGGATTATGAAGGAAACCGGTACTTCATGAACGCGGACGGAACACTGTTTAAGAACGGCTGGCTGACGGATGGCGTAAATACCTGGTATATGGATACCTCAGACGGACATATGCTGAGGGATCTGGTAACGATCGCGGGAAAGAACTACTATTTCGACGCAAACGGCACCATGCAGATCGGACTGGTCAGCATTGGCGGCCTGACCTACCTGTTCGGCGCGGACGGTTCCATGCAGTACGGCTGGTATACAGATGCTCAGGGACTGCGTTACTTCCAGGAGGATGGAAGCATGGCGGTGAACACGACCCTGACGGTGGACGGAAAGACGTATGTCTTTGACGCGAACGGATATGGCACGGAGTATGTGGCTCCGCAGATGGATCTGACCGGCATCGATCCTTCCACCTGGGTGCTTGATCCTGCTACCGGAAATATGATCGATTCCGCAACCGGCCTTCCGGTCGACCCTGCCATTGCGACAGCGGTGATCGCGCAGGCGCAGGCGGCAGCGGCTCAATAAGAAAAAAGGAAACAAAAAGCGGCTTCAGGCCTGAAGTATCCACGGCAGAAATCCCGACCGGTCCCTAAAGGGAACGGCGGGATTTCTTTATGAGAATGAATTCCCCAAAAGACACATAGAATGTGCTATAGAATTGGATAGAGGGGAGTCTCCCTTATGTTGGACTGGATCGGACGGTTCTTAGGAAAAGGGGCAGGAAAGAGGATTCTTTCCATTTTTCTTGTCATTCTGCTGTCAGCCCCTGTGCCGGGAAGAGAGGTTTCTGCCGAGGAGCAGGAGGCGCAGGAGGAAACGGGAGAGGCAGGGGGCGTGTCCATACATATATCGGCGCCTGCCGCCATCCTGATGGAGGCGTCAACGGGAAGCGTGATCTTTGAGCAGAACGCGGATGTGCCGTGTTCTCCTGCGAGCATCACCAAGATCATGACCCTGCTTCTGATCTTCGAAGCGCTGGAACGGGGGGATATCAGCCTGGAGGACGAGGTGATGACCAGCGCCTATGCGCAGTCGATGGGCGGTAGCCAGGTTTTCCTGGAAGAAGGGGAAATGCAGACGGTGGATACGATGATCAAATGCATCGCCGTCGCGAGCGGCAATGACGCCGCCGTTGCAATGGCTGAATTCATCGCCGGAAGCGAGGAGGAATTTGTTTCCCGCATGAATGAAAAGGCACAGGAGCTTGGGATGAAGAATACCCATTTCCTCGACTGCTGCGGTCTGTCGGATTCCGACGACCATCATACCACCGCCAGGGATGTGGCGGTCATGTCCAGGGAGCTGATCACAAAATATCCGGAGGTATTTGACTACACTATGATCTGGATGGAGGACATCACCCACAATACCGGCAGGGGCAGCAGCACTTTCACGCTTTCTAGCACCAACAAGCTTTTAAAACAGTACCAGTGGACCACAGGACTGAAAACGGGTTCCACCAGCAAGGCGAAATACTGTCTGTCCGCCACGGCGGAGAAGAACGGGATCTCGATGATCGCGGTGGTGATGGCGGCTCCGGACTATAAGGCGCGTTTTGACGATGCGGTGACGCTTCTGAACTACGGTTACAGTGTCAGCTCGCTCTACCGGGATGAAAATGACGAAAAGCTTCCCGGCATCAAGGTGACGGGCGGCGTGGAAGAACAGGCAGGGCTGGTATACGAAGGGCCTTTTTCCTATCTGGATACAAAGGGCAGCGACTTAAACAGCGTGGAAAAGGTGCTGAACCTTCCGGAAGAAGTGACCGCTCCCATAGAAGCCGGGCAGAAGGCGGGAGAAGCGGTCTACCGCCTGAACGGGGAAACGCTCGGGACCGTGAATGTGCTGTATGCGCAGTCTGTGGCCGCCGCGGCTTACAGAGATTACCTGAAAAAAGTTCTGGCATATTTTCTTTTATAATGGCCCGAAATGTGATATACTCTTTCTGTTATATCTTGACGGCAAAGGAGCAAACGGGTGATTCATTTTTTCATCGGTGTATTATGTGTTGCAGCGCTCGCCCTGGCCGTGGCGGCGCTGTATGATTCCAACCGTTTTGTCACGGTGGAATATCGGATCCGCTGCAGAAATCTGAAAAAAAAATATTGCTTTATCCTGCTTTCCGACCTCCACAACAAACGGTATGGAAAGCACAATGAGAAGCTGCTCGCGGCGATCGATGCCAGGAAGCCGGAAAGCATCCTGATCGCGGGGGATATGCTCACCTCGGAAACGCCGGACCGGTTCGGGCCGGCGTTGGAGCTGACGGGGGCGCTGGCCGGAAAATATCCGGTTTATTATGCCAACGGAAACCACGAATACCGGATGAAAACGGATGAGGAGCACTATGGGACCGGCTACCGGAGCTATCATAAAAAGCTTGTCGAAAAGGGAGTCGTTTTTCTTGAGAATGACAGCCTGCTTCTGCCGGAGCCGGGCATCCGCCTGTATGGGGTGGAGATCGGGAAGGAATATTATCAGAAAATGAAGCGCGGGAAAATGAGCGTGCGCTATCTGTCCCATCTTCTGGGAAATCCTTCCGGCGGAGAGTACAATATCCTGATCGCCCATAATCCGGACTATTTTCCCATCTATGCCAAATGGGGGGCCGATCTGGTCCTCTCCGGCCATGTACATGGCGGCATCATGCGGCTGCCGTTTTTCGGCGGCGTCCTTTCTCCGGCGTTTCGCCTTTTTCCCAAATATGACGGCGGACTGTTCCGGGAAGGAAGCAGCACCATGATCCTGGGACGCGGACTGGGAAGCCATACGATCCCCATCCGCATCTTTAATCCGGGGGAGCTGATCGTGGTCAGCCTGGAGCCGGAATGACGCGGCTTTGGGAGAAAGCGCTCTCCGTGGAAAAAACGGAGCGGGAAAAGAAAGGGAGGCCATAAGGTTTCATGGCGTTAGAGGTGAAGCTGCAGGCATTTGAAGGCCCTCTGGACCTTCTGCTGCATCTGATCGAAAAAAATAAAGTGGATATCTACGATATCCCCATTGTGGAGATCACGGACCAGTATCTGGATACCATCCGTCAGATGGAAGAAGCGGATATGAACGTGATGAGCGAATTCCTGGTGATGGCGGCAACGCTTCTGGATATCAAGTCCCGTATGCTCCTGCCTCGTAAGAAGGACGAGGAGGGAGCAGACGAGGACCCCCGTTCGGAGCTGGTGGAAAAACTCCTGGAATACAAGGCGTACAAGTATATGGCGTTCGAGCTGAAGGACATGGAGGTGGACGCGCAGAAGGCATTTTACAGGGAGCCTTCCCTTCCACCGGAGGTGGCGGACTACAGGCAGCCGGTGGATTATGAGGAGCTGCTTAGCGGCGTGACGCTGAGCCGCCTGAACGAGATATTCCAGGCCTGCCTGAAACGGCAGGAGGACAAGGTGGACCCGGTGCGCAGCCATTTCGGCAGGATCGAAAAGGACGAGGTGAGCATCGAACATAAAGCGGGGTATGTTGCCGCTTACTTAAAGACTCACAGGAAGCTGAACTTCCGGGAGCTTCTGGAAAACCGCAGAAGCCGCACGGATGTGATCGTGACTTTTCTGGTGGTGCTGGAGCTGATGAAAACGGGCGCTGTCAGCGTGCGTCAGGAGGGGATTGAGGAGGATATTTTCATCACGGTCAGTGAAACGGCGCCGGACGGGTTGGAAGATCTGCGGCTGACCTCTCTGGGAGAACAGGATGACGCCGGAAGAAAGGAAGCAGAGGATGGAGCAGAAAGAGAAGGAAGCGGCTCTTGAGGCGATCCTGTTCGCCATGGGGGATTCCGTGGAGCTGGACAGGCTGGCCGCCGCGATCGGGGAGGATGCAGAGGAGACGAGGCGTATCCTGACGGAGATGAAGGAGCGCTGGGAAAAGGAAGAACGGGGTGTCTGCCTCGTGGAATATGAAGGCGCTTTTCAGATGTGCACCAGGGGAGATCTATACGAATATCTGATACGCGTGGCGAAAACCCCAAAAAAGTACGCGCTGACGGATACTCTCCTTGAGACGCTTTCCATCATCGCATACAAGCAGCCTGTTACCAGACTGGACGTGGAAAGGATCCGCGGCGTGAACAGTGATCACGCCATCAACCGTCTGGTGGAATTTGATCTGGTCACGGAGCTCGGGAGGTTGGATGCGCCGGGAAGGCCTCTGCTTTTCGGCACGACCGAGCAGTTTCTGCGCTCCTTCGGCGTGAAATCCCTGGAGGATCTCCCCAGACTGAATGAAGCGAAGTTGGAGGAGTTCCGCGCGGAAGCGGAAGTAGAGGTCCAGGAGATGAACGCGGAAGTTCCGGAGGAAGAGAGGCATTAACGCTCCTTTGGGGCAAAAGAATGGCCTGCCTTAAAGAAGCGTGTGCATAAAAAAGAAGAAACAAGAAGAAACAAGAAGAAACAAGAAGGAGGAAAAGGATATGTTATTTATCATTATCGGGGTCCTTGTGATCCTGGTCATTGCGATCCTGTTTTCGGGGTATAAAAAGGCCCCGCCGGATACTGCATTCATCATTTCCGGTATGAGAAAGAAGATCATCATCGGAAAGGCCAGCGTGAAGATCCCGTTCCTGGAGCGGATGGACAAGCTGAGCCTGAAGCTGATCGCCATTGATGTGAAGACCACCAACGCGGTGCCGACTGCCGATTACATCAATATCCAGGTGGATGCGGCGGTCAATGTGAAGATTTCCAGCGATCCGCCTAAGCTGGCGCTCGCCGCGGAAAACTTCCTGAACCAGAACACCCAGTACATTGCCAACATCGCGCGGGAAGTCCTGGAAGGCAACATGCGTGAGATCGTAGGGCGCATGCGGCTGGAGGAAATGGTCAGCGACAGGCAGAAGTTTGCAAACCTGGTCAAGGAAAACGCGGAGCCGGATCTGGCCGCGATGGGCCTGGATATCGTCAGTTTCAACGTACAGAATTTTTCAGACGGAAACGGCGTGATCGAGGACCTGGGTATCGACAACATTTCCCAGATCAAGAAAAAAGCCGCCATTGCAAAAGCGGAAGCGGAGAAGGAGATCGCAGTGGCGAAGGCGGATGCGGACCGTCAGGCCAACGATGCCCGGATCAACGCGGAGCGGGAAATCGCCAAGAAGAACAATGAGCTGTCTTTGCAGAAATCGGAGCTGAAGAAGCTGGAGGACACGAAGAAGGCGGAAGCGGACGCGGCATACAGTATCCAGGAACAGCAGCAGAGAAAGACCATTGAGATCGCCACTGCGGAGGCAAGCATTGCCAAGCAGGAAAAAGAGGTCATCTTAAAGGAGAGGGAAGCAGAGGTCCAGGAGAAGGAACTGGACGCCCAGGTCAAGAAGAAAGCCGAAGCAGAAAAATACGCGAGGCAGCAGCAGTCCGAAGCTGAGCTGTATGAACGCCAGAAGCGCGCTGAAGCGGAAACCTTTGAAACGGAACAGAACGCCGTGGCGATGAAGGCGACTGCAGAAGCCCAGAAGTTTGCAAAAGAGCAGGAAGCGGCCGGAATCCGCATGGTGGGCGAAGCGGAAGCGGAGGCCATCCGGGCGAAGGGTATCGCGGAGGCGGAAGCCATGGAGAAAAAGGCGCTTGCCTACCAGAAGTACAACAGCGCGGCCATGGCGGAGATGCTGATGAAAGTGCTTCCGGACATCGCAGGAAAGATCGCTGAGCCTCTGGCTCAGATCGACAAGATCACGATCATCGGCGGAAGTGGTGAAAACGGCGTGGAAAGCGTAGCCGACCACGTTCCGGCGGTCATGGCAAAGCTGTTTGAGACCATGAAGGAAACGGTGGGCATCGACATGGGAGAGCTGGTGAAGGCCGGGACCTACGACGCTGCTGTGACAAGGAATATCAACATCACCAATACATCCGCTTCGGAAGCGGCATCCGCCCCGGAAACAGCATCCGCTCCGGAAATAGCATCCGCTCCGGAAACGGCGCCTGAAGCATAATCGCTGTCCGGCGGCATAGAATGTAACAATCCTATGTCGTCAGGTAACGATATGCGTTTTGAATGTTCCGGTTCTTTTGGCTGTTTCCGTTGTTTCCTGCATACAGGAAAAATTTTTCCTGCTGTCCTTTTCGGCGTCGTCCTTTTCTCTGCCGTTTTCGGGGGGAAATTGTGCGGGCCGGAAGGCATGGATCCTGTTTTTGCGCAGGAAGAGGGTCATGACCCCGCAGACGAGCTGTACGCCCTGTCCGCTGTCCTGATGGATGCGGACAACGGGCGTATTTTGCTGCAGAAAAACGGGACACAGGTGCTTCCTATGGCGAGCACTACCAAGATCATGACCTGTATCCTCGCCCTTGAGGTTGCGGATCCGGAAGAATATGTCACGGTTTCTTCCTATGCGGCCGGTATGCCTAAGGTCCGTCTCGGAACCAGAGCGGGACAGGTGTTTCGCTTAAAAGATCTTTTATATTCCCTCATGCTGGAGTCCCACAACGATTCTGCCGTGATCATCGCAGAGCATATCGGAAAACAGTCTGCGGGCGGAAACAGCCGGCAGAAGGAAGAAGCGGGAGCTGGGGCGGGATCGGAGGAAGAAAGCCGGGACGCGGTTCTTAGGTTTACCGCCATGATGAATGAAAAGGCGGAGCAGATTGGCTGCACGGATACTTTTTTCGTAACGCCAAACGGCCTTGACGCCATCCTGACCCTTACGGATGAAGCAGGAAACACGGTGGAAAGACAGCATTCCACCACGGCGGCCGATCTGGCCAGGATCATGAGCTACTGCGTGACGGATTCCCCTAAGAAAGAGGAATTTTTGGAGATCACCAGGACGCCGTCCTACTCCTTTACGGATTATGCTTCCGAGGAAGACGGAACATGGAAAGCGGGGAGCAGTTCTTATTCCTGCAATAACCACAACGCCTTCCTGAGCATGATGGAAGGGGCGCTCACCGGAAAGACGGGATTTACCGCCAAGGCGGGATACTGTTATGTGGGAGCGCTCGAGCGGGATGGGAAGACCTTTTCCATCGCCCTGCTGGCCTGTGGCTGGCCCAACAACAAGAGCTGGAAATGGCACGACGCCAGGATCCTTTACGAATACGGCCTTGCCAATTTTGAAAAAAGGGATATTTTCAAAAAAGAGGAGCTGCCTGCGATCCCGGTACTGGAAGGGATTCGGAACGAGGCGGGGCTTGTCCAGGAGCAGGCTGAGATCACATTGCTGCTTGGCGCGTCGGATGAGGTGCGCACGCAGGTGCAGCTCGCGGAAAGTCTGGAAGCGCCTGTGGAAGAGGGCTTGACAGTGGGCTGGCAGAACTATTTTGTAAATGACATGCTGTATGCGAGCCTTCCCATCCGGACGTCGGAGAGCGTGGAAAGAAGGACCTACCGTTACTGTCTGAAGGAGCTTTTGAAGCTTGTCTGGCTGTAAATGCCCGCAGAACGTTTTTTGATAAAAATTGGTTTTGCATCTGGTAGATTTTTCGGTTTCGTGGTATACTTTTACAATACGGGTGCTTATGGAACAAACAGAAACGGACGAGCTGTTTTTGAACCGCAGATTTCAGCCTGCAGTGCTCCCCGGGCGGCCGTAGTTCAAGTTAAATTTTTAAGTAAAGATAAAATGGAGGGCTGAAAAATGAGTATTACTTCACAAGCGAGCCAAAGAATCAACGCTTTGCTCGACGACAACAGTTTCGTTGAGATCGGTGCGATGGTAACCGCCAGAGCGACCGATTTCAATCTGAAACAAACAGAAACTCCATCCGACGGGTGCATCACCGGTTATGGAGTGATCGAAGGCAATCTCGTGTATGTGTACAGCCAGGACGCTTCCGTGCTCGGCGGCAGCATCGGTGAAATGCATGCGAAGAAGATTACCAATCTCTATGACCTGGCGATGAAGACAGGAGCTCCTGTGATCGGGCTGGTCGATTCCGCAGGACTGAGGCTTCAGGAAGCGACGGATGCGCTGAATGCATTCGGCGAGATTTATATGAAGCAGACCCTGGCTTCCGGCGTTATTCCTCAGATCACGGCTATATTCGGAACCTGCGGAGGCGGACTCGCGCTTGTTCCCGCGCTCACCGACTTTACCTTCATGGAAGGAAAGAAAGCAAAGCTGTTCGTGAACGCGCCCAATGCGCTTGCTGGAAATGAAATTTCCAAATGTAATACGTCAGATGCTGCGTTCCAGAGCGAAGAAGCGGGACTGGTGGATTTTGTGGGAGAAGGATCCGAAATCCTTTCCCAGATCAGAAATCTGGTATGCATGCTTCCTTCCAATAACGAGGATGACAATTCCTACGTGGAGTGTACGGACGACCTGAACCGTGCGGACGAGACGATGGCTGCGTGCGTGGGAGACAGCTCCATCGCGCTTTCCACGATCGCGGATGATCATCTTTTCGTGGAAGTGAAGGCTGCTTATGCGAAGGAAATGGTGACTGGTTTCCTGAAGCTGAACGGCATGACCGTCGGCGCGGTCGCCAACCGCAGCGAGATCTATGATGAAAACGGAGAGAAGACAGCATCCTTTGATGCCGCGCTTTCTCCTGCGGGCTGCGATAAGGCGGCGGAGTTCGTAAGCTTCTGCGATGCGTTCAACATCCCCGTACTCACGCTGACAAATGTAAACGGCTTCACGGCGGACAAGTGCTCCGAGAAGAGGATCGCAAAGGCTGCTGCGCGTCTTACATACGCGTTTGCCAATGCGACCGTCCCCAAGGTAAATGTAGTGACGGGCATGGCTTATGGAAGCGCGTATGTTGTGATGAATTCCAAGGCTTTGGGCGCGGATATCACCTATTGCTGGCCGGATGCGAAGATCGGAACGATGGATGCGCGCCTTGCGGCAAAGATCATCTGTGACGGACAGGGAGCGGATGCGGTGAACGAGTGTGCGAAGGAATATGAGACCCTGCAGACGAGTGCGTCAAGCGCTGCCAGGAGGGGATATGTGGACACCATCATTGAGCCTGCCGATACGAGAAAGTATGTGATCGGTGCGTTCGAAATGCTCTTCACAAAGAGAGAAGACCGCCCTGCGAAAAAACATGGCACGGTTTAACCTACCGCAGACTTTGAAAGGAGCATGTCGATTCATATGAAAAGGAAGTTGTTAACACTTGTAATGGCTCTTATCTGCGTTTTCACCATGACGGCCTGCAGCGGGGAAGACGATTCAGCCGCAAATGCGGAGAGCATGTATGGAATTACAGAAGAGTCTGCAGTCAATTATGCGGATCAGGTGATCAGCTCCATCCAGGCCATCGCTGCACAGAACATGCAGGATCAGTACGCTTCGGATGCGGTGATATCTTCTGCGCTTGACAGTTGGACAAGCGCTATGG
Source organism: Candidatus Eisenbergiella merdipullorum (assembly GCA_019118445.1). GTDB lineage: Bacteria > Bacillota > Clostridia > Lachnospirales > Lachnospiraceae > Eisenbergiella > Eisenbergiella merdipullorum. Next base: position 46,732 of record DWYY01000080.1, read on the forward strand.
AGGATATCGGTGAGGTGAAGTCTTTTTCCGACTATAAAGTATCAGCGGACAAGGATGGCGTCACCATCAACGTGCATGTGAACGGCAGTGATCATGATGCGGAAGTCGTGATAACGCTGGATGACGAGCTGTCGCTTAGCAGCATTACAACAAATGTGGAGTATTCTTTTGGGGAACTGATGCAGAATGCGGCCCTGAACACGATCCTGGGCATGGGAACCGTATTTGTGATCCTGATCCTGATCTGTCTGATCATTTACTGCTTCAATTTTATCCCCAAGATCCAGGCCTCTTTCTCAAAAGGTGAGAAGAAGCAGGAGGAGAAGAAGACTGCAGCACCCGCTGCGCCTGCGGCTGCTGCGGTGGAAAATGCGGCAGGACAGAACCCTGCAGATGATCATGAGCTTGTGGCGGTAATTGCGGCGGCGATTGCGGCAAGCGAGGGAGCGGCGTCACCGGAAGGCTTCGTAGTCAGAAGCATCAGGCGGGTTCCCGCTAGCAGATGGAAAGCGAATAAATAAAGAAAAGGACGATACAGGAGGAAATATCATCATGAAGAATTATACAATTACCGTCAATGGAAACGTGTACGATGTTGTAGTGGAAGAGGGTGCTCAGAGTGCGGCAGCACCTGTTGCTGCGCCAAAGGCAGCTCCCAGACCGGCAGCTCCTGCACCTGCACCTGCAGCACCCAAAGCGGCAGCGCCTGCACCCGCGCCTGCGCCTGCAGCAGCTCCTGCCGGGGCAGCCGGAAGCATCCGTGTGGAAGCCGGAGCGGCCGGTAAGGTTTACAGCATCGATGCGAAGGTGGGACAGGCTGTGAATGCCGGGGATCCTGTTGTCACCATTGAAGCTATGAAGATGGAGATCCCGGTAGTCGCTCCCCAGGACGGTACCGTAGCCAGCATCGATGTGGCGGTCGGCGATGCCATCGAAGCAGGCGCTCTGCTTGCAACGTTAAACTGAGCACGGAAAGAACGTCCTGCCAATCCCATAAGGCTGCACAGTCCTGCGCAGATATGATCCTGGGCTGTGCGGCTGGGCATTCAGGCCTGTGAGTTTGGCAAAAGGAATGGGAGGTCAATAGAAATGGATTACATTGTAACTACACTGGACAATCTGATCCATCAGACAGCGTTCTTCAACCTGACCTGGGGAAACTATCTGATGATCATAATCGCCTGCATATTTCTTTATCTGGCGATCGCCAAGGGTTTTGAACCCCTTCTTCTGCTCCCGATCGCATTCGGTATGCTCCTGGTGAATATTTACCCGGATATCATGCTCCGTCCGGAGGATGCGGCAAACGGTACCGGCGGCCTGCTCTATTATTTCTATGTGCTGGATGAGTGGTCAATCCTGCCGTCCCTGATCTTCATGGGCGTGGGGGCAATGACAGATTTCGGACCCCTGATCGCAAATCCCAAGAGCTTCCTGCTGGGAGCTGCGGCACAGTTCGGCATTTTTGCCGCATACTTCGGCGCGATCGCGCTGGGCTTTAACGACAGGGCTGCGGCCGCCATTTCCATCATCGGCGGAGCGGACGGCCCCACTTCCATCTTCCTGTGCGGCAAGCTGGGACAGACGGAGCTGCTGGGACCCATCGCAGTAGCGGCTTATTCCTATATGTCTCTGGTTCCGATCATCCAGCCTCCGATCATGCGGCTGTTTACGACGGAAGAGGAGAGGAAAATCAAAATGGAGCAGCTTCGTCCGGTTTCCAAGCTGGAAAAGATCCTGTTCCCCATCATCGTTACCATTGTTGTATCCCTGATCCTTCCTACGACGGCTCCGCTGGTCGGCATGCTGATGCTGGGCAACCTGTTTAAGGAATCCGGCGTCGTGAGACAGCTGACGGAAACTGCTGGCAACGCGCTGATGTATTCCGTTGTTATCCTGTTGGGTACTTCCGTGGGTGCGACCACCAGTGCGGAAGCCTTCCTGAACAAGGAGACCCTTTATATCGTTGCGCTGGGCCTGATCGCTTTCGCCTTCGGTACCGCTGCGGGCGTCCTGTTCGGCAAGCTGATGTGCATCCTGTCGCACGGCAAGGTGAATCCTCTGATCGGTTCTGCCGGCGTATCTGCGGTTCCCATGGCAGCTAGGGTTTCCCAGAAGGTCGGAGCAGAAGCAGATCCTACCAACTTCCTGCTGATGCACGCCATGGGTCCTAACGTGGCTGGCGTGATCGGTACTGCGGTTGTGGCAGGTACCTTCATGGCTATCTTCGGAGTATTCTGAGCGAACCTTTCGGGATACGTATTATGTATACAGAAATTTAGGAGGATAACACGAACCGGCGGTTCGTGAAGAAATGCCGCCTTGGGCGGCAAAATTCAGGAGGAAATGGAAATGTCAGACCCAAAACCCATTAAAATTATGGAAACCGTATTACGTGACGCCCATCAGTCTCTGATCGCGACCAGAATGCCTACCGAGATCATGCTTCCCATTGCGGATAAGATGGATAAGGTCGGCTATGCGGCTGTAGAGTGCTGGGGAGGCGCTACCTTTGATGCATCCCTTCGTTTCCTGCATGAGGATCCGTGGGAAAGACTGAGAAAGCTGAGAGCGGCATTTAAAAATACGAAGCTGCAGATGCTTTTCAGAGGCCAGAACATCCTGGGATACCGTCATTACGCAGATGATGTTGTGGAATATTTCGTACAGAAGTCCATCGCAAACGGAATTGATATCATCCGTATTTTCGACTGCCTGAACGATCTGCGCAATCTGGAGTGTTCCGTAAACGCATGTAATAAAGAAGGCGGCCATGCACAGGTTGCTCTGTCTTATACTTTGGGCGATGCCTATACGCTGGATTACTGGATGAACATCGCAAAAGAGATCGAGAGCATGGGAGCCAAATCCATCTGTATTAAGGATATGGCCGGACTTCTCGTTCCCTATGAGGCTGACCGCCTGATCCGCGCGTTGAAGTCCGCGACGAAGCTGCCGATCCAGCTTCACACCCATTATACATCCGGCGTCGCCAGCATGACCTATCTGAAGGCTGTAGAGGCAGGTGTGGATATCATTGACTGCGCAATTTCCCCGTTCGCTCTGGGAACTTCCCAGCCCGCGACCGAGGTTATGGTGGAAACCTTCCGCGGAACGCCTTATGACAGCGGCTATGACCAGAGCCTTCTGGCTGAGATCGCCGATTACTTCCGCCCTTACAGAGAAGAGTGCCTGAAGAATGGCCTGATGGATCCCAAGGTCCTTGGGGTAAATATCAAGACCCTGATCTATCAGGTGCCCGGCGGCATGCTTTCCAACATGGTAAGCCAGCTGAAGGAGCAGAACGCGAGCGACAAATACGATGAGGTTCTTCAGGAGATTCCCCGCGTGAGAAAGGATCTGGGTGAGCCTCCGCTTGTTACGCCTTCTTCTCAGATCGTCGGCACACAGGCTGTGCTCAATGTGCTGATGGGCGAGAGATATAAGGTTGCCACCGATCAGACAAAAGACTTGCTTTCTGGCAGATACGGAAAGACGGTCAAGCCGTTCAATCCGGAAGTGCAGAAAAAGGTTATCGGCGACAGGGAGGTTATCACCTGCCGTCCTGCCGATCTGATCCCGAACGAGCTGGAAAAGATTGAGTCGGAGATGAAGGAATGGAAGCAGCAGGATGAGGACGTGCTTACCTATGCGTTGTTCCCTCAGGTTGCCCTGGATTTCTTCAAATATCGTCAGGCTCAGCAGGAAAAGGTCGATATGACCCAGGCTGATACCAAAAACGGAGCTTATCCGGCATAAGGAATTAAAGGTGTAAGAAAATAAAGGTGTAAAGAAAGGCGGGCGTTTGCTGGAACGCCCGCCTTTTTATGAAAGCCAAATGCCGCCAAGGCGGCAGAACTGCGAGGAGAAAATGATCGAGATCAAAAATTATGGGCGGAAGGTACAGTATTACGAGACGGACCGAATGGGGATCGTGCACCATTCCAACTACATTCGCTGGATGGAGGAGGCAAGGCTGGATGCGCTTGGCCAGATCGGAATTCCATACGATAAAATAGAAGCAGCCGGTATCCTGATCCCAGTCCTGGAAGTGTCCTGCGAATACCGGATTTCTTTCCGGTTTGGGGAAGAATTTTCCATCCGTGTGCTGCCTGACCGGTTCAGCGGCATTAAAATGAGCCTGAGATATGAGATTTATGGTGCGCAGGACGGAAAGCTGCATGCGGCAGGACACACAGGGCACTGTTTCCTGGACAGGAGCATGAAGCCGGTGCATCTGAAACGTGATCATCCGGAAATCTATGAACGGCTGGCCACTTATATGACGAAAGAAACGGAGAATGCGTAAATCCCCAGGGTCTTCCTTTTTTTACGCGGGACTTTTTAAATTATTTTTCGTAAGATAGTTTGCAAATACCATAATTTTGTTTGTGAAATGTTTCAGAGAAAGACGGTATAATGAAACTGTTCTCCATGATGAGGCTATGGAGTGCTGCCGATCATATCACGGCCGGCAATATTGAGCGGATCAGACATTTTTTTGGAGATTCAGGAGGAAAGGGAAATGAGCGACAGAAACAAAGTGATGGAATTATTTGAAGCAAACAGGGAGGAAATGGAAGACCGCATAAACAATGGCATTGAACGGAATCGAAAAGGGTTCTGCCACATCCGGATAAAGGACGGGCAGGGAAACCCTCTTCCCGGAGCCCGTATCAGCGTCAGGCAGAAAACCCATGAATTCAAATATGGCGCAAACCTGTTCATGCTGGACGAGCTGGAAACGCAGGAAAAGAATGAAGCTTATAAAAAGTATTTTGCCGATCTGTTCAATATGGCAACCCTTCCCTTTTATTGGGATGCGACGGAGCCTGAGCAGGGACATACCAGATACGCAAAGGACAGTGAAAAAATATATCGCCGTCCGCCTATAGACCTATGTATCGAATTCTGTGAGGCACATGGGATCGAACCCCGTGAACATGCCCTCGCCTACTCTTCCTTTTTCCCGCACTGGGTGCGCGGCCTGGATACCCAGAAAGTAAAGCAGGCGCTGGAGCAGCGTTATCGGGAGATTTCGGAACGGTACGCAAAGAAAATACCGGTCATGGAAGTGACGAACGAAATGTACTGGGAAAAAGGGACTGTCTCTTTTTATGATGACAATGATTATGTGGAGTTCTGTTTCAAACTGGCTGAAAAATATTTTCCTGCCAACAAGCTGTGTATCAATGAATACTCGGGGCTGTGGGAAGGGAACGGACGCTGCACGGACGCCTATTATGCATACATTGAAAATGCCATGCTGAAAGGCGCCAGAATTGATGCTGTCGGAATGCAGTACCATATGTTCCATAGACGGGATATGGAATATGCTGCAACCAGAAAATACTATGATCCCCTTCAGCTTTATAAGATCATGGATCAGTATGCAAAACTCGGGAAACCCATTGAAATCACCGAGGTAACAATTCCTGCGTATTCTCAGGACAGCGAGGATGAGGAAATCCAGGCGAAACTGATTGAAACATTGTACCGGATCTGGTTTTCCCATGAAAGCGTGGAGCAGGTCATTTACTGGAATCTGGTGGATGGTTACGCAGCCTTCGCAAAACAAGGCGATATGAGCAATGGAGAGAATTATTATTATGGCGGTCTGGTCCGCTTCGATATGACGCCTAAGCCTGCCTATTATACCATTAAGAACCTGTTTGAAAAAACCTGGCATACGGAAGCACAGATGACCTCTGATGAAAGTGGAAAAGCACAGTTTAAGGGCTTTTATGGAAAATATGAAGCGGAAATCGAATGGCAGGGAAAGAAGTTTGTAAAAGAGATTGACTTGAAAAAAGGGGACAGAAGCTGTGCTGAAATAGCTTTGGGATAACTTTATGCTTTCAAACTATTCACAGGGACGGGGATTGGCTGTAAAATAGAAGGCGAAAGCAAAAGGAAAGATCGGACCGCCGGAGTAAACAGACTTTTGGCGGTCCGGCTGGAAGGAAACGAAAGAATGATCCCTGAAGAATTCAAAAAAAGAATGAAAAGGCTGCTGGGCGGAGAATATGAGGAATTTCTGGCCGCCCTGGAGCAGGAGAGGTATCAGGCGCTCAGAGTAAATCCCCTGAAAATGAACAGGGAGGAATTTTTACAAAAAGCGCCTTTTTCCTTGACTCCCGTGCCCTGGGAGGAGAATGGTTTTTATTATGGAAACGAGGGAAGGTCTGATGAGTGTTGTGAAACGGAAGGGGGAAGGAACCAGCCCAAAGGACATCTCCAATCCGAAGAACATTCCATGTCCGAAGAATCTACGCAGCCCGGAAAACATCCCTGGCATGAGGCAGGCGTTTATTATATCCAGGAGCCCAGCGCTATGGCCGCCGTGCCGTTCCTGGGGGCGCAGCCGGGAGAGCGTATCCTGGATCTGTGCGCCGCTCCCGGAGGAAAAAGCACCCAGATCGCTGCGGCTATGCGGGGAGAAGGGCTGCTTGTCTGCAATGAGATTCATCCTGCAAGAGCGGGAATCCTTTCTGAAAACATCGAGCGGATGGGCGTGCGCAACGCGCTGGTTTTAAACGAGACGCCGGACCGCCTGGCAGAACGGTTTCCCGGTTTTTTTGACCGGATCCTGGTGGACGCGCCCTGCTCAGGAGAGGGGATGTTTCGTAAGAACGAAGCGGCGGGAGAGGAATGGAGTCCGGAAAATGTGGAAATGTGCGCCAAAAGACAGAGAGATATTCTGGAATGCGCCTACCGCCTGCTTCGTCCCGGCGGCCGTCTGTGCTATTCCACCTGCACTTTTGCCCCGGCGGAGGATGAAGGAAGCATCAGCCGCCTGGTAAACAGGCATCCTGATATGCGCATCCTTCCCGTCGGCCGTCCGGAGGGATTCTCTCCCGGCCGCCCGGAATGGGTGGAACAGGAAGAAACAGGCGGGGCAGCCCCGGGACTGGAGCATACCATGCGGCTCTGGCCTCACAGGATCCAGGGGGAAGGCCATTATGTGGCGGTCCTGGAAAAAGAAGGCACAGAAGGCCCGGCTGCGGAAGATCAGGCTGTGTGGGATCAGGCTTCGGAAGATCAGCCTGCAGGGGACCACGCTTCAGAAGTTCGGACTGCGAAAACCGCAGGAAAGCGGACGCGCCGAAGGGATGGAGAGAAGGGGCTTGGCAAAAAGGATCATGCGGAGTTTACCGCATTTGCTCAGGAAAACCTGCAGGCGCAGCTTTCCGGGATTTATCTGCGTTTCGGAGATCAGCTCTATCTTGCTCCGGAAGAAACGCCCCTCCTCCGCGGCCTGAAGGTGCTGCGTCCCGGCCTCCATCTAGGAACTGTGAAGAAGAACCGCTTTGAGCCTTCCCATGCGCTGGCGCTCACGTTAAGCCCCAAAGAAGTGCGGCATGTTGTCAATCTGGACACCGGAGGCCGCCAGATAAAGGATTATCTGAACGGCCTGACCTTCCCGGCGGACGGAGAAAAAGGATGGTATCTGATCTGCGCAGACGGCTGCAGCCTGGGCTGGGGGAAACTGGCCGGAGGAACGATGAAAAATCATTACCCCAGAGGACTGAGGAAGAACTGGTGAGCGCCTGTCTTAAAGCTATGATCCCAAGAGGGGCTATCACGTTTTACTTTTCTTCAATCCCATAATGAGACTGTCATGGTATATGCCATCCTGCAGTTCCCGGTGCGGGACGATGAAAAGATCGCGGAAGCCAGCCTTATGATAGCAGCGGATGGCTCTGGTATTATGTATTTTAGGGTCGATCATAAGGCAGTCGGCATGATAATCAGAAAATAGAGCACGCATCAGAAGCATTAAAGCCTGTGATCCGATTCCATGATTCCTGTATTCGGTTTCCCCAAGAAAAATGTCAATTCCATAAACCAGTTCAGTTCTGCCGGCAAAACTGTAATATAGTTTTGCCGGTACTTCGTAATATTGTGGATTTAAGATACAAAACTGGCAGAAACCGATGGATTTGCCCTGATAGATAATGATACATGGAATGACGCCCTCCCGGATGCCCGCCCAGTATTCCTCAATGACTCTCTGATAAGTAAAATGTTCAGTCATTCCTTCCCAATACTTCATAGTCAGAGGATCTGTCATCCATTTTAGATAAAGAAGAAAGTCTTCTTCTACAGCACGCATTTTCCTAATGGAAAGATGTTTTCCCTGTGCGATCATATATGCTCCCTATTTATTCGGCAAATCCGTGATCATCCGATGGAGTGCCTGCAGGGAATGGACCTCACCCCTGCCGTGCTTCTGTACATACAGGATACCCTCCGCCGTGGCGAAGCCGGCAGCCATAGTGGTGATGTAGGGGATTTTTCCCTTGATCGCCGCCTTGCGCAGGTAGCTGTCGTCATGGGCGCTGTCCTTGCCGATCGGCGTGTTGACGATAAGATTGATCTTACCGTTTGCGATCAGATCCAGAATGTTCGGACGGCCCTCGTAGAGTTTTTTCACCTGTTCTGCCGGGACGCCTGCCGCCCGGATCATGGCGCAGGTGCCTTCCGTTGCCACGATGGAGAAACCGGCCTGATGAAATGCTTCCGCCAGTGCCGTCACTTCCGGCTTGTCCTTCTGGTTGACAGAGATCAGCACCGTGCCGGACAGCGGTAGAGGGGATTGAGTGGCCTCTTCCGCCTTGAAAAAAGCTTCTCCGAAGGAAGAGGCAAGGCCGAGCACTTCGCCTGTGGAACGCATTTCGGGTCCCAGCACCGGGTCCACCTCCGGGAACATGTTGAAGGGGAAGACCGCTTCTTTCACTCCATAGTAAGGGATGTGCTTTTCCTTCAGGGCGGGCACGGGCGAAGGACGGTGGGTGTAATCCTGCATGATCACGTCGATGGCAAGCGGCACCATATGGATGTCGCATACCTTGGAAACCAGAGGTACCGTGCGGGAAGCGCGGGGATTTGCCTCCAGGACATAGACTTTTCCGTTCTCAATGGCATACTGCATGTTCATAAGGCCCTGGACGTGCATTTCCTCCGCGATCCGTCTGGTGTATTCCTTGATCGTCCTCAGATTCTCCTCCGGAATGTGGACCGAAGGCAGGATACAGGCGGAGTCGCCGGAGTGTATGCCTGCAAGCTCAATGTGTTCCATGACGGCGGGCACAAAAGCGTGGGCACCGTCGCTGATGGCGTCCGCTTCGCATTCCGTGGCATGGGTCAGGAAACGGTCGATCAGGATCGGACGGTCGGGAGTGACGCCCACAGCAGCCCTCATATAGCCTTCCATGCTTTCGGGATCATAGACCACCTCCATGCCGCGGCCGCCCAGGACGTAGGATGGGCGTACCATGACGGGATAACCGATGCTTTCCGCAATGGAGAGAGCTTCTTCCACATTGGAGGCCATGCCGGATTCGGGCATGGGGATACAGAGCCTGTCCATCATGGCCCTGAACAGGTCTCGGTCTTCCGCAAGGTCGATGACGGAGGGGGAGGTGCCCAGGATCTTCACGCCGTTTCGTTCCAGTTCCCCGGCCAGATTCAGAGGAGTCTGGCCTCCGAACTGGGCGATGACGCCCACGGGCTTTTCCTTATCGTAAATACTGAGCACATCCTCCAGGGTGAGAGGCTCGAAATAAAGTTTGTCTGAGGTATCGTAATCCGTGGATACAGTTTCCGGGTTGCAGTTGACGATGATCGTTTCAAAGCCCAGCTTTTTCAGCGCCAGGGAGGCATGGACGCAGCAGTAGTCAAATTCAATGCCCTGTCCGATGCGGTTCGGTCCACCGCCCAGGATCATCACCTTAGGCCTGTCGGTGTTCACCGGATTTTTATCGGCAGCGTTGTAGGTGGAGTAATAATAAGCACTGTCCGGCGTTCCGCTCACATGGACGCCTTCCCAGGCCTCGGTGATGCCGAGAACGAGCCTGCGGGAGCGGACTGCCGCCTCCGGGATTCCAAGAAGCTGGCTTAAATATTTATCGGAAAATCCGTCTTTTTTTGCGGAAATGAGAAGCTCATCGGGCGGAAGGCTTCCGCGGAAGGAGAGCAGAGCGCTTTCTTCTTCTGTCAGATTCTTCATCTGCTCGATAAACCATTTTTTCACTTTGGTTAACCTGTGGATCTCATCCACAGAGGCGCCTTTCATCAGGGCTTCATACATCTGAAAATGCCTCTCGCTGGAAGGAGTGGCGAGCATGGAGAGAAGCTGTTCCTTCGTCCTGGTGCGGAATTTTTTCAGGCCGCCCAGCCCATAGCGGCCGGTTTCCAGACTGCGGATAGCCTTTTGAAGAGCCTCTTTATAGGTTTTGCCGATGCTCATGACCTCGCCTACTGCGCGCATCTGGGTTCCTAGCCTGTCTTCCACCCCCTTGAATTTTTCAAATGCCCAGCGGGCAAACTTGAGGACCACATAGTCTCCATCCGGAACGTATCTGTCCAGCGTGCCGTATTTTCCGCAGGGGATTTCCTTCAAAGTCAGGCCGCAGGCAAGCATGGCGGAGACGAGAGCGATGGGAAAGCCCGTCGCTTTGGATGCCAGAGCGGAAGAACGGGAGGTGCGGGGATTGATCTCAATGACCACGATCCGGTCTGTTTCAGGGTCGTGTGCGAACTGCACGTTGGTACCCCCGATGACCTGGACGCTTTCCAAGATCTTGTAGGCTGCTTCCTGCAGCCGTTTCTGACATTCTTCGGAAATGGTGAGCATGGGAGCGGCGCAGAAAGAGTCACCGGTGTGTACGCCCATGGGATCGATATTTTCGATGAAGCAGACAGTGATCATATTGTTGTCTGAATCCCTTACTACTTCAAGCTCCAGTTCCTCCCACCCAAGGACGGATTCTTCCACTAGGACCTGTCCCACCAGGCTTGCCTGAAGCCCCCTGGCGCAGACGGTTTTCAATTCGTCCACGTTGTAGACCAGGCCGCCGCCTGCGCCGCCCATGGTATAGGCGGGGCGCAGCACTACCGGATATCCCAGCCGCTCTGCGATGTCCAGGGCTTCGTCCACACTGTAGGCAACTGCGCTTCGCGCCATTTCAATGCCGAGCGCGTTCATGGTCTTTTTAAATTCGATCCGGTCTTCGCCCCGCTCAATGGCGTCCACTTGAACCCCGATGACCTTGACGTTGTATTTGTCAAGGATTCCTGTCCTGCTCAGCTCAGCGCAGAGATTCAGCCCGGATTGGCCGCCAAGGTTGGGGAGCAGGGCGTCGGGACGCTCTTTGATGATGATCTGTTCGAGACGCCCTACGTTCAGCGGCTCAATGTAGGTGACATCGGCAATTTCCGGGTCCGTCATGATGGTAGCCGGATTGGAATTGACCAGCACGATCTCATAGCCAAGCTTCCTTAATGCTTTACAGGCTTGTGTACCGGAATAGTCGAATTCGCAGGCCTGGCCGATGATGATCGGACCAGAGCCGATGATCAGGACTTTGTGGATGTC